>CAMLDH010000096.1 GCA_946478765.1 uncultured Oxalobacteraceae bacterium
GTACCGGACTTATGGGTCCCCGCCTTCGCGAGGACGACGGGGTGGTGTACAGCAAGGTCAACCACCGACACCCGCCCTCGAACGCATGTTGCAAAGATATGTGCATACAGTAGCCCTTACAGGAGGAGGGGACTGTTCATGGTTGATGTTGAGTACGGCTAACAACGCAAAATGCGAGAAAAACCCGAAACCTTCAACTTGAAAATTGCACTTTCAAAGACCTTTAAAGGGGTGGCTTTACATCCCCAAAATGGAAAAGGATATGAGCGCCACCATCGACCTGCCGCATACGCACGCCACCGCTCATCCGCATGGCTGGCGCCGCTGGCTGTACACCACCAACCACAAGGACATCGGTACGCTGTATCTGTGGTTTTCCTTCATCATGTTCTTGTCGGGCGGCGTGCTTGCATTGTTGATTCGGACTGAACTGTTTCAACCAGGCTTGCAGTTTTTCCAGCCGCAATTTATCAACCAGATGGTCACGATGCATGGCTTGATCATGGTTTTCGGCGCGATCATGCCGGCCTTCGTCGGTTTTGCCAACTGGATGATTCCGTTGCAGATCGGCGCGCCCGACATGGCATTTGCGCGAATGAACAACGCTTCCTTCTGGCTGCTGCCGCCGGCGGCGCTTTTGCTGCTGGGCGCGTTCCTGTCGCCGGGCGGCGCAAGCGGCGCCGGCTGGACGCTATACGCGCCGTTGTCGATACAAATGGGTCCAGGCATGGACATGACGATTTTCGCGATCCACCTGATGGGCATATCGTCGATCATGGGGTCGATCAACATCATCACCACCCTCCTCAACATGCGCGCGCCCGGCATGACGTTGATGAAGATGCCGATGTTTTGCTGGACCTGGCTGATTACCGCGTATCTGCTGCTGGCGATCATGCCGGTGCTGGCCGGCGCGGTCACCATGCTGCTGACCGACCGCCATTTCGGCACCACCTTTTTCGATGCGGCCGGGGGCGGCGATCCGGTGATGTACCAGCATATCTTCTGGTTTTTCGGCCATCCCGAGGTGTACGTCATGATCCTGCCGGCGTTCGGCATCATTTCGCAGATCATTCCGTCATTCTCGCGCAAGCCGCTGTTCGGCTATGCATCGATGGTGTATGCAACGGCATCGATTGCGATTCTGTCGTACATCGTCTGGGCACATCACATGTTTACGACCGGCATACCGGTAACCGGCCAGTTGTTCTTCATGTACTCCACCATGCTGATCGCGGTGCCGACCGGCGTCAAGGTGTTCAACTGGATTGCCACGATGTGGCGCGGGTCGCTGACATTCGAGACGCCCATGCTGTTTGCGGTCGGTTTCATTTTCGTGTTTACGATCGGCGGCTTTACCGGCCTGATCCTGGCTGTCGTGCCGATCGATATCCAAGCGCAGGATACTTACTATGTCGTGGCGCATTTCCATTACGTGCTGGTGGCCGGTTCCCTGTTTGCATTATTTGCCGGCTTCTATTACTGGGCGCCGAAATGGACCGGTCTCATGTACAAGGAACGCCGCGGGCAATTTCATTTCTGGAATTCGATCATCTGGTTCAATGTCGCATTCTTTCCGATGCATTTCCTGGGATTGGCGGGCATGCCGCGGCGCTATGCGGATTATCCTGCGCAGTTTACCGACTTCAACATGGTGGCGACCATCGGCGCGTTCGGTTTCGGCTTGAGCCAGGTGTATTTTCTGTTCGCGGTCGTGTTGCCCACCATACGCGGCGCGTCCAAAGCAGCCGACCGGCCATGGGAAGGCGCACAGGGCCTTGAGTGGACCCTTCCCAGTCCGGCGCCGTATCACAGCTTTGAAGTACCACCGCTGATCAAATGAATCGCACCGGTACGCTGGACTCGCAGCGCTGGCTCGATATCATCCAGCCGCTCTGGCATATCCTGCTGGTGTGGCTGCTTGCCGCATTGCTGCTGCGTTTTTTGCACAAGCTGATACCGCTACTGAAAGGCCACATCGCGAGCAGGATCAGCCGCACCGGGGACGTCCGGCGCGTCGATACATTGAGCAATGTATTCCAGCATGCAGCGACCGTTGTGGTTGTGTCGCTCGCCGGCATGCTGACCCTCGGCGAAATCGGCATCTCGATTACGCCGATCCTGGCCACCGCCGGCGTCGCCGGTATCGCGATCGGATTCGGCGCCCAAAGCCTGGTGAAAGATTTTTTTACCGGCTTGTTCCTGCTGATCGAAAACCAGGTGAGCGAAGGCGATTTCATTGAAGCGGGCGGCAAGGCGGGGCAAGTCGAAGAAGTCACGCTGCGCCACATCCGGATACGCGATTACGATGGCAGCGTGCATTTCATCCCGAACGGCATCATTACCACCGTCACCAACAAAAGCCGTGAATTTGCGTATGCGGTCATCGATGTCACGGTGGCGCGGCAGGCCGATCTGAACCGGATATTCACGCTGATCCGCGACGTCGGCAAGAGCCTGCGCAGCGATCCGCTGTTCGGTCCGGATATCCTCGATGAGATCGAAATCGAGGGTGTCGAAAAAATGGATGAGGCCGCCATCGTGATTCGATGCCGCCTCAAGGCAATGCCCTTGCAGCAATGGCGTTTGCGCCGGGAATTTCTGGCGCGAATGAAAAGCGCGCTGGACCCGGCCGAGGAAATGCCGGCCGCGACCATGTAAAACTTTACCGGCACACCCTGCAATCTTTACCCGGTTTGTCGCGCAATATAAACCTTGACGCGCCCTGCTGATCGGGCATGGATGTTGCCTGATTTATTCAACGAGCTCATCCCATTCGAGCGGCTTTATCCAATTCAATCGATCTCTGTAAGGAGGAATGAAAATGGCGACAATCGAACTTGGCCCTGGCAGCAACTATGCGGATCAGTCTCTGGGAATCAGCCCACTCCTGCGGCGCCCTCTTTTTCCGGCGATCCGCTGGGGCGCGGTATTGGCGGGCGTAGCAGTCGGTCTATCGACGCAGCTGGTGTTGGCGCTGCTTGGCATTGCGACCGGGCTATCGGCAATGAATGTAACGCAAGGCAACGTGCCCAATGCGACCGGTCCGTTATTGTGGGCCGGACTGAGCATGCTGATCTCGGCCTTTATCGGCGGCTATGTCGCGGCGCGCATGTCGGGACTCAAGCGTAAAGTGGACGGCATATTGCATGGCGCCGTGTCGTGGGCGGTCACTACCTTGCTGTTCGCGGTACTGGCGACTTCCGTGACCGGATCATTGTTAAGCGGCATCTTCAATACGGCCGCCCCCACCATGGCGCGCAGCAGTGTCGGCGGCGGCGGTTCGGCCATCGGCGCCATGCTTAAAGGACAGCTCGGCAATGTCGACGCGGGAACCCTGCAACGCTTGCAGAGCGATATCCAGGCAGGACGGCGCAATGACGCGATCCAGTTGATGACCGGCTCGATGGGCGTCGATCGTCCCCGCGCGGAAACGATCGTCGATCAAGCCTTGATCCTGGCCGGGAATCCCGATCAGGCATCGCCGCAAAGCCGGGCCGCAGCAGAACGCGCGGTTGACACGGCAGGCACTGCCGCGTGGATGGTATTTCTTGCGGTTGCATTGTCTCTGGCGGCTGGCATAGGCGGCGGCATGTTGGGTGCAGTCGGTGCACGACGCACCACATGGGCCCCGCCGACGGACATATCAAGCCGTCCCGCCTGAAGCATGCGGCAAAAAATGTTTACGCGCAGCGCGTATGAAGAGGTGGGGGACGAGCTACGCAAGCAAACAACCATGAACCGCGATTTTCCCGAATCCTTGCCCGCGATTCGGTTGCCACCGGACTGTTGCAGGGATGTCCGGTGGTGACGGCGGAAGGACGGGAAATCGGAAATGTCGATACGCTTCTGATTGATCGGCGTACGCACAGGCTTCGTTATGTCCTGCTGCAGCGTAACGGGAACGATGCATCGATTGCGATCCCGTGGGAACGTTTGTATTTCGATTCGGCGCTGGCTTGCTTGGTGTTCTATACCTGCAGTTAGTCAAGCTGAAATATTTGTACCCGAAAAATTTGGAGTGATGGACTACTAGTGCACGACAGGTTGATTGAAATGTCCGGGCGCCTGCCAACGACGGTACCAAACTTCCAATCCCTCGGCTGATACTGGGGGACACAGGTAGTAGCCTTGCATCTCCCGGCAATCCTTGTCGCGCAGCATGGTCAATGCTTCGTCCGACTCGACTCCCTTTGCAACGACGTGCAGTCCGAGCGTTTTTCCAATGGCGATGATCGCGTTAGCGATTGCCGCGCTTGCCGGATCGGAAGCAATATTGTGCACGAACCCTTGGTCGATCTTGATCGCATCGAGTGGAAGCCGCAGGCAGCTCAGGTTCGAATAGCTCTTGCCAAAGTCGTCGAGCGCGATCTTGACGCCAAGGCATTTGAGCGCATACAAGGATGAAAGTGCCTCCTTCTGGCTATTCAGCACTACTGCTTCGGGGAATTCCAACTGCAGCGTGGCTGGCTCTAGATGATGCTCGTTGAGCGCATGCACGATTACATCGTACAGCATGTTTTTCTGAAGCTGCAAAGGCGAAACATTGATTGAAAGGAGCAATTCCGGCAGCCGCCGGTCGCGCCATTGACGAATCTGGCGGCACGCTTCATGCACGCTCCAATTTCCCATCTCATTAATCATGCCGCTTGTTTCAGCCACCGGAATGAAGTCGCTGGGGTTCAGACCCATCGTCGGCCATCGCATCAGTGCCTCAACGCCGACCAGTGCATGGGTCGATACATCAACGACCGGTTGGTAATGCAGCTGGAATTCCCCTTGCTCCAGACCGCTTCGCAATTGGCTTTCGATGCGACGCGCCAGCGCTGCGTTGTCGTTGAGTTGCTGCGTATAGAACTGAAAGTTGTTGCGCCCCTTCTCTTTGGCATGGTACATCGCGATGTCGGCGTTGCGTATGAGTTGCTCCATATCCGCGCCGTCATCCGGATAAAGGGCGATGCCAATGCTTGGGCTGGTATCCACCTCAAGGCCGGCAATGTGGTAGGGCTGGTTCAGCAGGTCAATGATATGGCGCGCTGCCTGCCCGGCGTCGGACGAGTCATGCACATGCGACAGCACGCCTACAAACTCGTCGCCCCCCAACCGGCCGACCGTGTCCTCGGCGCGCATGCAAACCTTGAGACGTCGTGCAATCTCCTTGAGCACGGCGTCGCCGACCTCATGGCCATGGGTATCGTTGATCGGCTTGAAGCGGTCCATGTCGATGAACAGCACGCCAACCCGTTTACCGCCCCGGCGGGCGCTGGCAAGCAACTGTTCTGCAAACTCCAGGGTAAGCTTGCGATTGGGCAGGCCGGTCAGCGCATCATGCTGAGCCAGCTCCACCGCATCCCGGCGCAGCCGCGCAATGTCCAAATGGGTTTTGACCCGAGCCAACAGCTCACGGGGGCCGAACGGCTTGACCAGGTAATCGTCGGCGCCGGCTTCGAGTCCCCCGACGCGTGCTTCCTCGCCTGACTGGGCGGAGAGCATGATAACCGGCGTGGTACGGGTAGGCTCATTGGCACGCAGCGCGGATAACAGCCCAAAGCCATCGAGATTGGGCATCATGATATCGGTCAGAACCAGATCCGGCGGTTCCCGCTGAATCACCTCCAGTGCTTGCATGCCGTCCGAGACTGCCTCGACGTTCCAAAACGGCGCCAGCAGGCGGGACAGGTATTCCCGCATATCTGCGTTGTCGTCGACCAACAGGATGCGGGCACGGAACGCATTGTGCGATGTAGCCGTTGGCAGGGCATGCGTTTCTGGCGGGCTCATTGGCGCGTTCGGTGTTTCTTTGTCGGGAAGCCATTGCCGTGCTTCGTTCACGTACACATTGGGATCAATGGCGGTCGATGCAAGGGTTGGCCGCGTATCGAGCCACTCCGCAGGCAAATGCCCGGTACCACCTGGAATGGTCACCGTGAAGGTGGTTCCTTTGTTGAGTACACTATCGACGCTGATCGTGCCCCCATGCAGTTTCACCAATTCGTGGATCAGCGCCAGCCCGATGCCCGTTCCTTCCTCACTTCTGCTGCGGGCATTCGCGACGCGATGGAAACGCTCAAACAAGCGGGACACATGCTCTGGCGGTACGCCGACGCCGGTATCCGATACGGTCAGCACCGCGCCGTCATTGTGCCATTGCAGTCGCACTGTAATCGTGCCGGCAAAGGTGAACTTGAACGCATTGGAAACAAGATTGAGAACGATCTTCTCCCACATGTCAGGATCGACATACACCGGCTCCGGCAAGGGTGGACAATCCACGATCAATTGAAGCCCCGCGTTCTCGACCGCGGAGCTGAACATGGCTGCCATTTCCCTGGTAAGTTGCGCAAGGTCAATGGCCCTGTAAGCCGCTTGCGCGCGGCCGGCTTCGATACGGGAAAAATCGAGCAGGGAATTGACGAGTTTTAACAGACGCAACGCGTTGCGGTGCACTGTTTCAACCTGCAGGCGATCATTTTTTTCAAGCACGCCGCTGGGGAAGTGGAGAAGGTCATCAAGCGGGCCAATAATGAGTGTGAGCGGCGTCCGGAATTCATGACTGATATTGGAGAAAAACACGGTCTTGGCCCGGTCGATTTCCGCTAGCGCCTCGGCACGCTTGCGCTCCTGTTCGTAGGCGCGCGCATTGGACAGGGCGGTCGTGATCCCTGCGCCTAACATCTCGTAGAACGTGCGGTAAAACTGGTCCAGCGGCCGTCGCGTACTGACGCCGGCGACGACGATGGCTAGCGCACGGTCCAAGCCAGGCAACATTATCGGCAGCATCATTGCTTGCCGCATTGGCTCCCGATACGGTTCGCAGATCACTGGGCCTATCCGCGCCTCCAGATCTTCCACAAGCTTGCTATCGCGGGAATGGATCATGCCCGCCAGCGGCCAAGGCAGGTCATGCGAGGCGTCGAGGTCAATGCGCTCCGGACTTGCCGCTGTTCCAGCCTGTAGACCCGCCGTGCCGACAAGCCGGGCTTGCTGCAACTCACTGTCAAGCAGGTAGATCAGGAGAAAGGGCAGGTCCAGTGCATGGTCGGTCAGTGTCCTGGTCGTCAGGCTGATTGCCTGATCGACCGTTCTGGCATCCGCTGTACCATCAGCGAGCGCGCGCAACGTCTTCAGGCGCCGTTCTGCAAGCGTTTGCTGGGTGAGCTCCGTGACAGGATGGAATAAACCGCCGACCGCGCCGCTTTCGTCGCGGATTGGGCTGAAGGAAAACGTGAAGAACGTTTCTTCGAGATAGCCTATACGATCGAGAAACATGCGTTGGTTCTGCAGAAACGCCGCCTGTCCCGACGTAGCCAAGTCGAATGCCTCGCCAATCGCAGGCCACGCGGAAAGCCAGCATTCCCGGAAATCCTGCCCCATCGAAAATGGGTGCTTGGCTCCGCACATAGGCCAGTACCCATCATTGTAGATTTGGACCCGTTGCGGCCCCCAGGCGATGGAGATCGGGAAATTCGACGCGAGACAGAGATTGACGGTGGTACGCAAACTTTGCGGCCAAGACGAGCGTGGCCCCAGCGGGGTCTGCGACCAGTCCATGGAGCGGATCAGCGCACCCATCTCGCCGTCATCCACCAGCCAATCCCCGGAAGCGGCGCGTGCTAATTCTGAATATGGGCCCATGTCAACTTCACCGCTAAATTATTGAATGCGGGGCCGAAGTCCAACAGGGTATTCAAAGTGACATACTTCGGCACAGCCGAAACAAAGCAATCCGCACACGCAATTGCGTTCTCAAGAGAAAACCAGCGCGTAGACCACCATAAGTCACCGCTGACTTCGATAATCCATCAACAGTGTTTGAGTACTGTCAAGCCTGGTTAGTTGCGTCTTCCACGTGCAATAGAGACGGCATGATTTGATTAATCCGACCGGCTGCAATAATCAACATTCCCTTATTTATTCGGCAGAAATAAATGCTTGCCGCGTTCAGCGTGCACGCTTGCTTTCGAGATTGCGCGCAGACACATGGCGATCGTCCCTGCAAACGCTTCGTCGTACCAGGGATGGGCGCCGCTGGCGCTGACGACGATGCCGTCCAATACGACGCTTCCCCATAGCACGGTATCTCTTGCGGTCAGCAAATAGGGCCGCAGCTCTTGCACCGCGTGGCCATCCAGGCCGGTGCGCCAGGCAACGCGCGCCTTGGCACGCGCGAACGCCGCATAGTCGGCATCCCACTCGGCCTTGTCGCCCAACGCATATTCATAAAGAATCGCCTCCTCGAAAGAGGAATGAAGCGGCGTCAAGGCCGGGTCCATGATGACGATATACAGAAAGCCGCTTTTCCCCACCTCGCTCTGCGTCATCGCTTCAGTGATCATCGGCAAGCTCATGTTGACCGCCATCTCCGCGCTCGCACGGTCAATGAAATAACTTCCTGAAGAGGCCATATCTATTCTCCGTGGTAGTGATTGGCATGCGGTATTGACGCAAAATAAATGGTGCTTTTTGTAGGAGCGGGCCTCCCTTGCAAGCGGATCGCCGCCCGGCGCAAACGCGCCCTGCAAGGGAGGTCCGCTCCTACAAAAAATGTTCAGCGGAAATCACCGTTATCAAGCATCTTCCAGCCGCCTGCTTTTCCAATGCTGGATTTGCCGGTACATCGCTTCAACCGCGAGCGGAATCACGCGGCGATTCTCCAACGCCCACGGCAATCCGCGCAATGCATTCAATGCGGTCGCCGCCAGAATGTGCCAGCGGTGCGCCGTGCGCAGCATGTCGAGCGTCTGCTTCAGGGCAAACTTCCATGGCAGCCGCATCCAGGCGACCCATATTGCATTGCGCATCAACAGCTTGCGCCGCAAGCCCGTGTCGCGCTGCGCGGAGGGGTAGTGATGCACGACCAATTGCGGCGCATACAATAAGGTCCAGTCGCGCACGGCCAGATCAAGTGCGAGCAGCGCTTCTTCGCCGCCGATGAAGAAGTGCGGTTCATAACCGCCGGCGTCGAGAAAAGCGCTGCGCCGAAATACCGCCGCCCCCGCCAGAAATCCGAGCACCGCCCGGCCCGGCAGGCGATCGGACGGCAACGGACTGTGTTGCATGATGGTGCAGGCCGGGTCCTGGATTTGCGCCTCGCCCACCAGGATTCTGGCGCTCAACACCGCCAACGTCGGATACGCATCGAGCAGGTCCGCCGCCTGCCGCAAGGCGCCGGGCGCCCACCATGTGTCGTCGTCGCAAAATGCGACATACGGTGTGCCCACATGATATACACCGACGTTGCGCGCCGCGGCGCCGAGATTGGTTTTCAATTGCACGAGCTTGACCTGCGGAAAATCCTGCTTCACCACCTTGAGGGTGTCGTCGATCGAGGCGTTGTCCACCACCACTATCGACGGCTGTTCCGGCAATGCACACAGATGCTGCAAGGTGCGCTGCAATTCATACGCGCGGTTATGCGTCAGTACCACCACCGAGAGCCGGTTGCCGAGAGTATCCATGTCGATTCCCTATAGATATGCCGGGGACGTGAGCCGCCAATAACGCTCTGCTGTCGCCAGATCGCGATGGCCGGGCCGCCCGGCCGTCGTCAAGGCGCGCAATTGACTGCGATAACAGCGCACGGCACGGCGCTTGATCGTGCTGTTGCCCGGCGTATCGAATGCGACCGGTGTTGCATCAATGCCGCTCTCCAGCAACATTGCCAGGCGCTGCTGCAGCAAGCCGGCAATGCGCCGGTACAGCGCATCTTCGTACATCAACCAGTTCAAGCACGCATGCTCGCGCCGCACCATCAATGCCGCGCGATGCGTCAGCTGGTGGTCGGCGTGAAACAGGCCGGCCGGCATCAGCACACTATCCGGACCTTGCTTTTGCATCACGGCCGCAAGTGCGGCGGCAACACGCGCGGCGTCCGGCGCGACGCCGTACTGGCTGTCGCAGAATTCCAGCCAGCACGGCTGCGCATGCAACAGTTCCAGCGCCTGCCTGTCCTCTTCACGCCGCGCGGCAATCGCTTGGCGCGCATTCACAAACCCGGCTGCCGCATCCCATTCCGGCAACACATCGGCTACCGATGGCGCAGCGGCAAAGACGGTCACCACCGTCGCGCCCGGCGCCAGCGACAGCAAGTCTCCGCACGAAAACACGCCGTCGTCCAGATGCGGCGATAACACCATGAGCGCGCCGAGCGATGCAATCGATAACATTTCATTCATTGAGTAACAAAACCCAGCACTTCGTTCCAATCGTCGACGAAGCGATCGATGTGGAACCGTTCGCGCGCCCGCTGCCGCGCGCCCTCGCCCAGGCGGCGCGCCTGTTCCGGGCATGCCAGCAATTCCTGCATTTTGGCGATCAGCGCCGCGACATCGGTATCGACATGACCGGACACGCCGTTTTCAATTGCCGTTGCCATTTCAGTGGTCGCCAGACCGACGATCGGGATGCCGGCCATCATGGCTTCGATCACCGCGAGCCCCATGCTGGTATAGCGGATCGGGTTGAACAGGAAGCGATAACGCGCGGCAAACGCCGGCAGTTGCGCATGCGTGACTTCACCCAGGCCGCCGCATTGTTCCGACCCCATGCCGACCAGATCCAGCGGCACCTGCGCGCGCGCAATGTCGAAAATGTCGCCGCCCAGACGCCGGCCGCGTTGCGCCAGATGATTGATCACCACCAGGCCGCGTTCAAGCTCGCCGCTATAGACCACATCGTGCGGGATGATGACGCCATGCTCGACCACGCGCGTAGTCACGCCTGCGCTGGCCCACATCAGCGCATTGAAATGCGTCACATGCACCAGCAACACGCCGGCATCGTCGACCGGGTGCCGCATCTCGGTCGGGTGTTCGCGCGGCGGATCGTGCTCCAGGTAAATGCGCGGCAAGCGGCGTTGCGCGGCGCTCAGATAGCGATACTGATCGTGCAGATACTGAGCATCGTCCTGGAAAATAATGCAATCGATGGCGCAATCCGCCGCCTGCGCCGCAGGCAAGTCGATCACGTTGTCGCCCCACGGCATGTGTCCGCAACGGCCACCGTAGCCGGGCGGACACCCGGGTTTGGACAATACGTAGAAATCATGCGGCGCCTGCGTCAGGTAATACAGGTAGCTGCCATGCGTGTGCCAGGTCAGGATTTTCAGACGGCGCATGGCGGCTCTAGACTCATATCAAAACGTTCCTGCATACACCGCGCAGCCGCGACAGATGTCGGGCGGCACATCCGACGCCAGCTTTTCGCGGAACGCGCGGTACGCGTCGTTGTTCCAGATCGGCGCGACCCCGTCGTCGGCCATGTTGCCGAAATTGATGCGATCGGGCGTCGCTACCATGCAGCAAGGCATGGCCTGACCGTCGTAACTGACATAGGCGCCGCGCCACGG
>CAMLDH010000097.1 GCA_946478765.1 uncultured Oxalobacteraceae bacterium
GCGAGCGAGTTTCTCCGCCTTCATTTGCATATCATTTATCCTTCGCTATGACGATACCTTCAATGTGTCGATATCCCGGGATAGCTCGGTGAGCGTGTGCGCTAACAGCTGCGGTTTGTGGCGCAGACGGTAACGTAGCCGCCAACTGATGATCGCGCCGGCGAGCGCGAACAGCGCGATCAGCGTCGTGATGACGCCGATCCGATGGGTATCCCAATAAAGGGCCACGACGAGCAAAATCGCCAGCAGGATCGCGACGCCGATGCAAAACATCGCCGTCAGCGAAAACAGCAGAAAAGAAAAATAGCGGAGCGCTTCTTCTTCCACTTCGACCGCAACCAGTTCCGCGCGGGTTTGGAGAATCGCGACGAAGGTCGCAACCAGCCGCGTCACCGATTCGGCTATTGCCATCGCTTACTTGCGCCCGAGCAAAAGACCCACCATCAGGCCGGCGAATGCAACGATGCCAACCGATTGCCATGGATGTTCCTGCACATATTTGTCTGTGTTGTAAGCCGCATCCTTGGAGCGGGTCACCAGGGAGTCCTCGACGCTTGCCAAGCCTGTCTTGGCTGATTTCAGCGTCGATTCAAAACGTGCCCGCGCCGATTGATATCCACCGTCAACTTGTTGGCCAGTATTTTTCAGCAACTCTTCCGCGTCCTTGATGACGGCTTTCAAATTGCTGACCAGTTTGTCGCGCGTCTCGCCGCCTTGTGCTGTCGTGTCCATAGCCCCTTCCGTCAACGTTGTTGAAATGCGTAAGCGTCACCAGAAATCAGTGTAAGCACGGGAGGGGTGGACATTTTGCGCGGAATCAAACTCTTGCTGCCACGCGTGATGGCCGTGCGGCATGAGCGAGAGACAAATTATCGCAGCGCGTAGTCAAGCGCAATGCCGGCGAAAATCGCGGCGCCCAGCCAATTGTTATGACGGAAGGCGGCAAAGCAGCGCATGCGGTCGCGCGTGCGGATCAGCGTGTAGTGATAGACCGCGCAAGCGGCGGCGGCCAGCAGGCCCGCGGCCAACCAGAATCGCAAGCCGTGCTGCCAGCCCACCGCGAGGATCAGCGCACATGCCAGTGCATAGCACAGCATCACGGCCGCCACATCGAAGCGCCCGAAGGTGATGGCCGATGTCTTGATGCCGATCTTCAGATCGTCGTCGCGATCGACCATTGCGTATTCGGTGTCGTAGGCAACCGCCCAGAAAATATTCGCTGCCAGCAGCAGCCACGCCGCTGTCGGCACCGTGCCCTGTACCGCCGCGAACGCCATCGGGATACCGAAGCCGAAGGCGATGCCGAGGTAGGCCTGGGGTATGGCAAAAAAGCGTTTGAAATACGGATAGCTCGCTGCGATCAGCACGGCGGCCACCGACAATTGTTTGGTCAGCGTGTTGAGCGGCAGGATCAGCGCGAACGAGATCAACGCCAGCACGGCGGCCACCACCACCGCTTCCCATGCGGCGATTTTACCGCTGGTGAGGGGGCGCTCGGCGGTGCGCTTCACATGCTTGTCGAAGTCGCGATCCGCGAAGTCGTTGATCGCGCAGCCGGCCGAACGCATCAGCGCGGTGCCGATACAGAAAATCGCGACCAGGCCCCAATCCGGTTTGCCGTCGGATGCGAGCCACAATGCATTCAAGGTGGGCCAGAGCAGCAGCAGGATGCCGACCGGCTTATCGAGGCGAATCAGGCGAATATAGAGTTGGAGACGGTTCATGAGCGCGCTTCTTGTTTTGTTGGAGCCACTGCGCTAACCCTCCATCATCGCCGCCTCCGGCAACATCGACACGCCGCGCAAATCACACGCCAGCACTGCCTTGCGTACCGCTTCAATCGCCGCGCGCCGGGTGAAACTCTTGCGCCAGGCAATCACCACACGCCGGGACGGCGCCGGTTCCGTAAACGGCACATAACGCAGCATGCCGTCTTTCGCCTGCATGTCGGGCACCGAAGCTTGCGGCAACACGGTAATGCCGATGCCGGATGCGACCATATGGCGAATCGTTTCCAGCGAAGAACCTTCAAAGGTGCGCGCAATACCGTCGCCGGTGGTCGAGAAGCGCGACATCTCGGGACAGACTTCCAGCACCTGATCGCGGAAGCAATGGCCGTTGCCGAGCAGCAGCATGGTTTCCGATTTCAAGTCTTGCGCCGAAATGCTGGCGCGATGCGCCCACGGGTGCGGTTTGGGCAGGGCGACGACGAATGGTTCGTCGTACAGCGCTTGCACCATCAAGCCCTGATCGGCAAACGGCAGCGCCATGATGGCCGCATCGAGTTCACCCTGGCGCAGCAATTCGACCAGGCGCACGGTGAAGTTTTCCTGCAGCACCAGCGGCATTTGCGGCACTTGTTCAATCATTGTCTTGACCAGCGGCGGCAACAGGTACGGCGCGATCGTGTAAATGATGCCGAGGCGGAAAGGGCCGGCCAGCGGGTCCTTGTTTTGCTTGGCGATTTCCTTGATCGCGGCAGTTTGTTCCAGCACGCGTTCGGCTTGCGCGACGATTTGCGCGCCCAGCGGCGTCATCGAAATCTCGGTGCCGCCGCGCTCGAAAATCACGACGCCGAGTTCGTCTTCCAGTTTCTTGATCGCAACCGACAGCGTTGGCTGCGCGACGAAACACGCTTCCGCGGCATGGCCGAAATGCTTTTGGCGCGCGACGGCGACGATGTATTTGAGTTCAGTGAGTGTCATGGCGGTATCTTCTCATATACAGGTAAATCATTGCGATCCTTACACCTTCAGGAAGTCTTCGCGCGCACCCAGCCAGCGCGCCAGATGCGCTTCCACCGTGGCTGGATCGTCGCGCAGCAGATCTTGCGCCACGTTGCGCGCTTTCTCGACCAGCCATTGATCCGTTTCCAGATCGGCAAAACGCAGCATCGCCTGTCCCGATTGGCGGGCGCCGAGGAATTCGCCCGGCCCGCGAATTTCAAGGTCCTTGCGCGCGATTTCAAAGCCGTCGGTGGTTTCGCGCATGATGGCCAGCCGCTGTCTGGCGATCGGCCCCAATGGACTTTGATACAGCAGCAGGCACACGCTGGCGGCGGAGCCGCGTCCGACCCGGCCGCGCAGCTGGTGCAACTGCGACAGGCCGAAACGCTCTGCATGTTCGATCACCATCAATGACGCATTCGGCACATCGACGCCGACCTCGATCACGGTGGTGGCGACCAGCACATGAATGTCGCCGCGCGTGAATGCATCCATCACGGCTTGCTTTTCCGCCGGCTTCAGCCGTCCATGCACCAGGCCGACATGCAAATCCGGCAGCGCTGCAGCCAGGGTCGCATGGGTATCGGTTGCGGTCTGCAATTGCAGCGCTTCGGATTCTTCGATCAGCGGACAGACCCAATACACCTGGCGCCCATCCAGCGCGGCTGCATGCACCCGATCGATCACTTCATCGCGCCGGTTCTGGTCGACGATGCGCGTGACAATCGGCGTGCGTCCCGGCGGCAGTTCGTCGATCACCGATACTTCGAGGTCGGCGTAATACGTCATCGCCAGCGTGCGTGGAATCGGCGTGGCCGACATCATCAATTGATGCGGCACCGTGCGCGCCGTGTCGAGTACGGATGCGGTATCGAGCCCCTTGTTGCGCAGCGCGAGGCGCTGGCCGACGCCGAACCGGTGCTGCTCATCGACGATCACGAGACCCAGCCTGGCAAACTGCACCGCATCCTGGATCACCGCATGCGTGCCGATCACCAGTTGCGCTTGTCCCGATTCGATGATCGCCTGCGCCTCGGTTTTTTCCTTCTTCTTCAGGCTGCCGGTCAGCCATGCAACCTTGACGCCGAGCGGCTCCATCCACTGCGCAATCTTGTGGAAATGCTGTTCCGCCAGAATTTCGGTCGGCGCCATCAACACCGCCTGAAAGCCGCTGTCGATCGCTTGCGCCGCCGCCAGTGCGGCGACCACGGTCTTGCCGCTGCCGACATCGCCCTGCAGCAGGCGCTGCATCGGAAACGTGGCGCTGATGTCGGTGCGGATTTCGGTCAACACGCGCTGCTGCGCGCCGGTCAGCCTGAACGGCAGCGTATGCAAAAAAGCCTGCGAAAGTGCGCCGACCACCGGCAGCGCGGCGGCGCCCTTGGCGCGGCGCGCCACTTGCGCGCGCTTCAACGACAACTGCTGCGCCAGCAGTTCATCGAATTTCATGCGGACCCACGCCGGATGCGAGCGCTCCATCAGGGAGTATTCATCCACTTCCGGCGGCGGATTGTGCAGCAGCCGCACCGCAGGCTCGAACGCCGACAAGTCGAGCGATGCGCGCAGCGCTTCGGTCAGCGTGTCGTGCCACTGCACCCGCTGCATCGCCTCGGCGATGACCTTGCGCAGCATCGGTTGCGACAGGCCTTCCCCGGCCGGATAGACGGGCGTCAGCGCGGTCGGCAGCGGCGCGCCTTCGAGGATCACCTTGTACGCCGGATGCACCATCTCCGCGCCGAAAAAGCCGTGCCGCACTTCGCCGCGCGCACGCACGCGAGTGCCCTCGGCCAGTTGTTTGGTCTGGCTGCCGTAGAAATTCAGGAAGCGCATCACCAGTTGGCTGGAATCGTCGGCGATGGTCACGACCAGTTGCCGGCGCGGCCGGTACTGCACTTCGCAGGAGGTGACGACGCCTTCCACCTGCGCCGGATTGCCGGCCATGAAGCCGGCTGCGCGGATCGGTACGACCTGCGTTTCATCCTCGTAACGCATCGGCAAATGCAGCACCAGATCCATGTCCGAACGCAAGCCAAGCCGGGCCAGCTTGTCCTCGATCTTGTTTGCGCGCGGCGACGCGGCGTTGGCGGCGGCTGCGGACTTTCGCGTCGGTGCGGGCATATCAGGCGGCAGGGCGTAAAATAGCGGGTTTGTTAATCGCAAGGGCGCGCCAATGCGCGCCTGTCATTGTAGAACCAAAGGCTGCATTGGCAAATTGGACACGATAGCAGTTCTTTGCCTGCACCGATACCACTTCAACTCATGTATTCACTGTCCGATTTCGATTTTGATTTGCCGCAAGAATTGATTGCGCAATTGCCGCTGCCCGAGCGCAGCGCATCGCGCTTGTTGCATGTCGACGGCGACGCTTTCATCGACCGCGCATTCGCCGATATCGTGTCGCTGCTCCATCCGGGCGATCTGCTGGTGTTCAACGACACGCGCGTATTGAAGGCGCGATTTTTCGGCGTCAAGGAAACCGGCGGCAAGGTCGAAGTCCTGGTCGAGCGCGTGATCGACAACCGCACCGTCCATGCGCAAGTGCGCGCATCGAAATCGCCGCCGCCCGGCAGCGCGATCCGGCTGGCCGATGCCTTCGATGTGATCGTGGGTGAGCGCGTCGGCGAGTTTTATACCTTGCAGTTTCCGGCCGATGTATTTGACCTGATCGAAGCGCATGGCCGCTTGCCGCTGCCGCCGTATATCGCGCACAGCGCCGACGCATTCGATGAACAGCGCTATCAAACCGTGTATGCGAAAGCGCCCGGTGCGGTCGCCGCGCCGACCGCCGGCCTGCATTTCGATCAGGCGTTGCTGGACCGGCTGCGCGACAAGGGGATGCAATTCGCGTATGTCACGCTGCATGTCGGCGCCGGGACTTTTCAGCCGGTGCGTACCGAAAATCTGGCCGAACACAAGATGCATAGCGAGTGGTACACCATCGCGCAACCGACGGTGGACGCGGTGCGCGCGGCGAAAGCGGCTGGGCGTAACGTGGTCGCCGTCGGCACCACCAGCCTGCGCGCGCTCGAATCGGCGTCGCAATCGGGCGCGTTGCAGGCGGGCAGCGCCGACACGCGCCTGTTCATCACGCCCGGCTATGCATTCAAGACCGTCGATCGCCTGGTGACCAATTTCCATTTGCCGAAATCGACCCTGCTGATGCTGGTGTCCGCGTTCGCGGGATATGCGCACATCCGTGCTGCCTATCAGCATGCAATTGCACATCGCTATCGTTTTTTCAGCTATGGTGATGCGATGCTCCTGACTCGTAACGAGAATAATTAAATATGTTGAATTACAAATTAATAAAAACCGACGGCAACGCCCGTCGCGGCCGCCTGACGCTCAATCACGGCGTGATCGAAACACCTATTTTCATGCCGGTCGGTACCTACGGCACGGTCAAGGCGATGTCGCCGGTCGAATTGAAAGAGATCGACGCGCAGATCATCCTCGGCAACACCTTTCACCTGTGGCTGCGCCCGGGCGTCGAGACGATGGCCAAGTTCGGCGGCTTGCATCGCTTCATGAGCTGGGACAAGCCGATCCTGACCGATTCCGGCGGCTTCCAGGTGTTTTCGCTAGGAGAAATGCGCAAGATCACGGAAGAGGGCGTCAAGTTCTCGTCGCCGATCAATGGCGACAAGCTGTTTTTGTCGCCGGAGATTTCAATGCAGATCCAGCGCGCATTGAATTCCGACATCGTGATGCAATTCGACGAATGCACACCGTATGAAATCGACGGTCGTCCTGCAACGCAAGAGGAGGCCGCAAAATCGATGCGCATGTCGCTGCGCTGGGCGCAGCGGTCGCGCAATGAATTCAACGGCGGCGAAAATCCGAATGCCTTGTTCGGCATCGTGCAGGGCGGCATGTTCGAACATTTGCGCGATGAATCGCTGGCCGGTCTGGAAGAGGTCGGTTTCGACGGCATTGCGATCGGCGGCTTGTCGGTGGGCGAGCCGAAAGAAGACATGATGCGCGTGCTGTCGCATGTCGGCCCGCGCTTGCCGGCCGATAAACCGCATTACCTGATGGGTGTCGGCACGCCGGAGGATCTGGTGGCGGGCGTGGCAAATGGCATCGATATGTTCGACTGCGTGATGCCGACCCGCAATGCACGCAATGGCTGGCTGTTTACGCGCTTTGGCGACATCAAGATCAAGAATGCGCGCTACAAGGATGACGAATTGCCGCTCGATGAAACCTGCGAGTGTTATGCCTGTCGTAACTTTTCACGGGCATACCTGCATCATTTGCACCGGGCGGGCGAAATTCTGGGGGCACGGCTCAATACCATTCATAACCTGCACTATTACCTGCAACTAATGCGCGAGATGCGGGCTGCAATTGATGCAGGACAATTTCAAGCATTTGTCGTGCAATTTCAGGCGGGGCGCGCTCGCGGGACCTGATCGGCGCTTGAAAAACGTCGGTGTGGACCAATGTGCAATTTGCATTACCTTGCCTTTCAATTGGCAACCCGCCTTCGCCAAACACAATACGGTGGTTTGCTGCATTTTTAAGCGGCCAGACAGTTGGTTGCACGCACAAACACGCAGAAACGGGAAACCTCGCACCGAGTGCTAAAATGCCCGGCTATTTCACACAACGATATGGAGCGCCACGTGTTCATTTCCAATGCTTTTGCCCAATCCATAGGGGGGCTCGACAGCAATTTGACCAGTTTCCTGCCGATCATCCTGATGTTCGTCGTCTTGTACTTTCTGATGATCCGTCCGCAAATGAAGCGCCAGAAAGAGCAGAAGGCGATGATGGACGCACTCGGCAAAGGCGATGAAGTCGTCACCGCCGGTGGCGTGCTCGGTAAAGTGACCAAGGTCACCGACGCCTATGTCACGCTGGAAGTGGCGAACGGGGCCGAAGTCCTGGTGCAAAAAACGGCTATCACTACCTTGCTGCCGAAGGGCACGATCAAGTCGCTGTAATGGGGTGTGCCGCGTGTTCAGACATTCGGCGCACGACACTTACCCCACCTGAACATTGAGTCACTATGAATCGCTATCCCGTCTGGAAATACATCATTATCGTCGTCGCATTGCTGCTCGGCGTGTTGTATACATTGCCGAACTTCTTTGGGCAATCGCCCGCAGTACAAATCGGCAGCGCAAAAGCCACGGTCAAGGTGACCAGTTCGACGATGGGGTTGGTGGAGCAGGCGTTGCAAAAGAACGGCATCAAGCCGGAAGGGGTGTCTTTCGAAGAAATCGGCAATCAGGGGACGGTACGCGCGCGTTTCCCCGATACCGATACCCAATTCAAGGCAAAAGCGCTGCTTGAAAAAGAACTGAATACCGATCCGGCCGATCCGACTTATATCGTTGCATTCAACCTGTTGCCGAATACGCCGAAATGGCTGCAAAGCCTGCATGCGGCGCCGATGTATCTCGGTCTCGATTTGCAGGGCGGCGTGCATTTCCTGATGCAAGTCGATACCAAAGGCGCATTGAACAAACGGGTGCAAGGGCTGCAAGCAAGCGTGCGCAGTTTGTTGCGCGACAAGAATATCCGCCATGCCGGCATCTCCCGTAACGGCGACGTGATCGAAGTGCAGTTCCGTGAGCAGGACACGCGCGTGAAGGCGAAGGAAGTATTGGCGTCGCAACTGCCGGATGTATTGCTGACGGAGTCGCCTGACGCAGCCGATTTGAAGTTGGCCGTCACATTGAAACCCGCCGCGCTGAAGCAAACGATCGAAGAGGGTGTCGCGCAAAATATCACGACGTTGTCCAAGCGCGTCAATGAATTGGGCGTCTCCGAACCGCTGATTCAGCGCTCCGGCGCCGACCGCATCGTGGTGGAGCTGCCGGGCGTGCAGGACGTGTCGCGCGCCAAGGACATCATTGGCCGTACCGCCACCCTGGAAGTGCGCATGGTCGATGAATCGGTGATGCGCGGCACCGAAGAGACGGCGGCCATTCCGTTCGGTTCTGAATTGTTCAGGGTCGGAAGAGGTGCGCCGGCCGTTTTGTACAAAGAGCCGATCATCACCGGTGACTATATTGCCAGCGCATCGGCCAGTTTCGATCAGAACCAGCAACCGGCGGTCAGCATCGACCTGAACGGCGACGGCGGTCGCAAGATGCGCGAAGCAACCCGCGGCAAGATCGGCAAGTCGATGGCGATTGTGCTGTTTGAAAAAGGCAAGGGCGAAGTGTTGACGGTTGCAACGATACGCGACGAGTTGGGCGCGCGCTTCCAGATCACCGGCATGGGGTCGGCAGAAGCCGCCAGCGATTTGGCTTTGCTGCTGCGCGCCGGTTCGCTGGCCGCGCCGATGGACATTATCGAAGAACGCACGATCGGTCCGCAACTCGGCGCCGACAATATCAGGAAGGGCTTCAACTCGACGCTCTACGGCTTTGCCGCGATTGCGGTTTTCATGATGTTGTACTACCTGTTGTTCGGCTTCTTCAGCGTGTTTGCGCTGGCGGTGAATCTGCTGCTGCTGATCGCGATTTTATCCATGCTGCAGGCTGCGTTGACCTTGCCTGGTATCGCGGCGATCGCGTTCACCCTGGGTATGGCGATTGATGCGAACGTGCTGATCAATGAGCGCATCAGGGAAGAGCTGCGCTCAGGGAATTCGCCGCAAGCGGCAATTGCCGCAGGTTTCGATCGCGCCTGGGCGACGATCCTGGATTCCAACGTAACGACCTTGATCGCCGGTCTGGCGCTGCTGATTTTCGGCTCCGGTGCGATTCGCGGTTTTGCGGTGGTGCATTGCCTGGGTATTTTGACGTCGATTTTCTCGGCGGTATTCGTGTCGCGCGGCATCGCGAACCTGTGGTACGGCCGCAAGAAGAAATTGACCGGACTGTCGATCGGGCAGATCTGGAAACCGACCGTTTAAGTTATTGGGGGACAGCGTTGATAAGGCGCCACCGTGCGTCGAATTACGCTGTCCCCAACTGATTAAAAGAGGAAGCAATGGAGTTTTTCCGCATCAAAAAAGATATTCCGTTCATGCGCCATGCGTTGATTTTCAACGTGATTTCGGCGCTGACTTTTGTCGCGGCGGTGTTCTTCCTGTTCTCCAAGGGATTGCATCTGTCGATCGAATTCACCGGTGGCACCGTGATGGAAGTCGCGTATCCGAAGGCGGCGGATCTCGAGAGTATCCGCAAGACGATCGAGGGCCTGGGTTATACCGACAATCAGGTACAGAGTTTCGGTACCGCGCACGATGTGCTGATCCGCCTGCCGACGCAAAAGAACGTCAATTCTTCGCAGTTGAGCGACAAGGTCATGTCTGCGTTGAAAGCGCAAGACAATAGTGTGGAGAAGCGGCGCGTCGAGTATGTCGGACCGCAGGTTGGTGAAGAACTAGCGCACGATGGCTTGATGGCGCTGGGCATGGTGGTGATCGGCATCATGCTTTACCTCGCATTTCGTTTCGAGTGGAAATTTGCAGTGGCGGCAATTATCGCCAACCTGCATGACGTGATCATCATTCTTGGCTTCTTTGCATTCTTCCAGTGGGAATTCTCGTTGCCCGTGCTGGCGGCGGTGCTCGCGGTGCTGGGTTATTCGGTCAATGAGTCGGTGGTCGTGTTCGACCGCGTGCGCGAGACCTTCCGCGACCGTCGCTACGGCAAGCTGGGCACGCCCGATGTGATGAACCATGCGATTACCAGCACGATTTCACGCACCATCATCACGCACGGTTCGACCCAGATGATGGTGTTGTCGATGCTGTTGTTCGGCGGCCCGACGCTGCATTATTTTGCGGTCGCACTCACCATCGGCATCCTGTTCGGTATCTACTCGTCGGTGTTTGTCGCCGCCGCGGTGGCGATGTGGCTGGGCGTCAAGCGCGAAGACCTGATCAAGCCGGTGAAAGAAAAGGATGAAACGGGCGGCGCTGTCGTGTAACAGCGCATCTAGGTTGAAAAAAGCCAGCGGTCGCGCTGGCTTTTTTTTCGACTGCGCTTGAGGGGAGCGCGCCAGTGCTACTTTTTCGCGCGGCTTGCCGTCAAATGGACTTTGAGTTTCCCCAGTTCGCGCTCCAGCGACGCGAAATCCTGTTCGCTGTAGCCGGAAAACGGTTCTTTGCAAAATTGTACTTGCTGATGGAACACGCGGTCGAATTCACGTGCGCCTGCCACGGTCAACTGCACGACGGTGCTGCGCCTGTCCTCGGTCTTGCAAATGCGCCTGACCAGGCCTTTGCTTTCGAGCCGGTCGACCACGCCGGTCAAGGTGCCCTTGGTAATCAGCGTTTTCTCGCCCAATTCCTTGAATGTCATACCCGCGGTATTGCCCAGCGTCGCGATGATGTCGAATTGCGACGGGGTGAGGTCGAAGGTGCGCACATGCGCGCCGGACAGCTGCTCGAATGCATGGTAGCACTCGGCCAGCAAACGGATGCTGCGCAAGTAGCGTTCTTTCATGGCGGGTGTTTCGCGGTATGGTGTTAATGCGGATTGGTGAAAAAAAAGCCGGCCTTCCCGGCCGGCTTTGGCATCAGT
>CAMLDH010000098.1 GCA_946478765.1 uncultured Oxalobacteraceae bacterium
TTGTCTGTCGCTTGCTGCGGGCATCATGCTGGCGGCTGGTGTCGCCGGTTGCAAAACGGCGCCGCCCCAGGCTGAAACGGACACTGCACAAACTGCTGCTGGCGTCAGGCATAATCAGCTTTCGCTTGCCGCCATGGCTGGCCAGCCATCAATCGCTTCGAAGAGGGCACCCGCCGCGCATGCAGCCCTTCAGGAAGGTTTTTTTCAGGCGCCAATCGGGATATGCACTTTCATCCCCAAACTCTGCGATACGACGCCAACGACTCCAGCGCAGCTTTTACCTGGGGAAAGCGAAGTAACCAGTTTTGGATCAAATCCGGGGAACCTGAAGATGTTCAAGTACGTACCCCAGAATTTGGGTACGGCACGCCCGCTAGTCGTGGCGCTTCATGGGTGCGTGCAGGACGCGACGAGCTATGATGATGAAACCGGCTGGGTCCAGCTTGCTAACAAATTCCACTTCGCATTGCTGCTGCCACAACAAAACCAAATTAACAACTTCGTCAAATGTTTCAGGTGGTTCGATTCAACCCAAAATCAGCGGGGTAATGGCGAGGCCTTATCGATCAAGCAGATGATCGACACGATGCTAGCCGACACGAGTTTGAATATTGACAGGACACAGGTCTATGTGACCGGACTTTCCGCAGGCGGAGGCATGACTGTCGTCATGCTGGCAACTTATCCGGAGATGTTTGCCGGTGGAGCACCTATCGCAGGGATACCTTATGGATGTGCGCATACCGATACCGAAGCGACAAGCAACTGCGGAGTTAAGGGACCGCTCACCCCGCCGGGGACCAATACGCCTATGCAGCAATTGTCGCCTGCCGAGTGGGGCGATCGGGTGAGGAAGGCATCTCCCCACTCGGCTGGCCCCTTCCCTCGTGTCTCCATATGGCAGGGAACCCGCGATCAGGTCGTGAACCCGCAGGCCGAGATCGAACTGATCAAGCAGTGGACCAATGTTCTGGGTGTCGGCCAAACGCCGCAAGTCGATCAACAGTTCAAGACCACCCGTCATCAGGTATTCCAGGACAGCGCCGGCAAGCCGATGGTCGAAGCTTTTATCGTCAAGGGTATGGATCACGGCACACCGATCGATCCCGGTTTGGCAAGCGATCAGTGCGGTACGTCTATACACGATCAGTTCATCATCCCAGCCGGCATTTGTTCCAGCTTCTTCATCGCCAAGTTCTGGGGACTGGCACATTAGGACCAGCGCTTGATTGTTTGAATTTCATCTTCAGGAGACCAAACATGAACACTGCAATGAATAAAGAGAATGCCATTGGCAAAAAAGTGTTGGGCTCAGTTCCAGAGGCCGAGAATCTGATTGTCACGAGCGACCATCGCTGGTTTGCCGGCGGCAATGACGGGTTCTATCAAATCGATCCGGATGGCGTCACACCACCGCAGAAAATCCCGATTGCTTTCGATGCACATTCCACTCCTTCGATCGGCAACCGGGCTTTTTTCTTCGGCATTACCCAGTTCCAGCATTTTGTCTATGCTACCTGCACGCCCGATGTGACAAACGCGACCTCGCCGCGTTACATCATGCTGATGGATTTGCAGCAATCGCCAGCCACCATGGTGGCGATTCATCGAATATCCGATCCAGCAATTTTTGACGGCTTGGCATCGGATGCGGTCGGGCATCTGTATCTTACCAATCTAGGCACGTTTCGCCCTCTGCGGCCGGGCCGGATCGTCAAGCTCAACATGACCTCCCCCACGACAGTGGCCAGCCTGTCGACTTGGCTGGAGGCGGACGGCCATCCGAATGGCATCAAGATTGATCGAGACACGCTGTATTTCACGCAAGAACCGTTTCGTCTTCTGGGTCGCAGCACGGTGGAAAAAGCCCGCATCAAATCCGACGGGACGGCTGGCGTACCGGAGACAATCTATACGACCGGAATCGCCCGGCTCCTGGACGACATTGAGCTGGTCGATGGCGGATTGGTGATTACACAGGGCGGGCTCATTGATGAGTTCGATCCCGCGACGTTTCATAACAGCCAGTTCAACAAGATCATCCATATCAGCGAATCCGGCCAGGAACTCCATAGCAGTGATATCCCGTTGTCTCCTCCCAGTGCGGTAAAACTGGTTCCCGATCCGGCATCGGCGTCTGCGGATTTGATCGTGACCGAGCGGACTGGTGAAGTCAGCCGATTAAGCCAGGGATGGGGATTGAGAAACCGGCATTGACACAGCCAAGCTACACTGCATGCGTTTATCGAAGCGATTGAACCGCCATCCGACGAATAGAGGCAAACTCATGCGTGTCATTCGCCCCCCGGTCATTCCAAACGGCGTGACCGAGTCGCGAAGACATGTTACTTAAGTGCTGATTCCATAGGCAAATGACTTGCTAGTCCGGCGGCGCATCCCCTCGGCCTTCCCCCGCACGCGCGGCCTTCGCTTTCGCTTGCAAAAAGCTACGCAATTGCTGAAGGTTGGAATCTTCCGCGAGGTCCGTCCATTCCACCGTATGCCGCTGTTCTCCTTGCTCAATGGTGAGCGTAGCGCGATACCCTTGACCTTGTCCGTAAACAGTCCGGTGCCGATCAGCCAGTCGGCCTGATCGGCCGTCTGTTTGAGCACGTATTGCTTGATGAGCGAACCGAATACGTCCGACATTGACTCATTGAGCGCACCGGATTGAAAGAAGTTCATGAGCTCAGCCTCATGCTGCATCACACCATGCGTCAATTCATGACCGATGACATCAAGCGAGATGGTAAATCGATTGAACAGATCGCCATCGCCAAATGCCATGCGCTCTCCATCCCAGAATGCATTGTTGAAATCCTGGCGGAAGTGCGCCGTGGCATCCAACGGCATGCCTTTGAAGGCAGCAATTCTTGTGCCTGATGGCGCGCCATGTGCCCGCTATTGCCAGCCGCGCCAAAGCGAAAACGTTGCGAGCACAAATGGATGGTTTGCGTGGAAAGAAATAAACCAAACTGCTGTTTTACGGTCTTTTTATTTGACGTTCGAGGGAATTAAACGGCGCTGTTTTTCTTGCACTCGATGGATGAAGCGCCAGGTTCGATTCGGATAGCATGACTGAATGTTGATTGCCAGAAGATCGCAATTGCTTTTCGATGCGAGCTCCGTGCCGTCGATCGAGAGCTGGAGTTTTTTGCATTACCCAGTTCCAGCATTTTGTTTATTCTATCTACACGCCCGATGTAAAAAGTGGAGCCTCGCCGCGTTACATCATGCTGATGGATTTGCTGCAATCGCCGGCTCCCTGGTGGCGATTCATTCAATACTCGATCCGGTATGGAAACTGAAAAATCGGCATTGAAGCAGTCTGAGATGTTGCCCGGAAAGACAAGCCGGAGCGGCATACGGATAATGGGATGGGGCTTGGTGCGCGCTTTACTCTACCTTGTCAACATCATTACGCTGCTGCTGCTTCTGTTTTTCACGTTCTACCTTCCTTGGTCAGCATGGCCGGACAGCGAAATCCTACATGACGTCGAGACACGGAAACCCTTGCACGATACGCATCCTCGTCAGCTTATCGTATTGATGCATGGCGGCGGCCTTTGTCCAAACCAGAATGTTCACCAATTCGGCTTGCCCGCCACCCAAGAACAATCCGGGTTTTCCTGGTGCGACATGCTGGAGAAGGCAGTGCATTGGTTACTCGCAGGGAAAGGCGGACCTTCCCAAGCCCTCACGCCATCCGAACGCACGATTTGGCAGCTTGTGCGAAACGCCTATCCGGACGCAGCGATCCTGATACCGAAGTACGACAGCAGTCTGCTTTCCAATCAGGATCCATTTCAGCTTGCCGTGGCGCTTGAATTTGCGATACGAGCGGCGGATGAGCGCGACGACTATCGCGACATTATCTTGATCGGTGCCAGCATAGGTTCGCTCATTGCGCGCAAAGCCTATTTGTATGGCATGGGGATCAATCACGATCATCCTGCTTTGCCCAATGCACAAAGCGACACCGCTTACCGCAAGCCGTGGGCGGAAAAAGTGTCGCGTATCGTGTTCGCGTCAGGGGTAAGCCGTGGGTGGGATCCGGATGCCAAGCCGGAAAAAATGTCACTCGCTACACACTTGCTGAATAAACTGTTCGTCAGGCTGGCGGAATGGACGGGCACCGGCGGGCTGATCCGCAGCCTGGAGAGAGGAACGCCTTTCATCGCCAATTCGCGCATCCAGTGGGTTCGCGACCTGCCCGTGGCCTTGGCCAAGGCGCACATCAAGGCGCCAACCTCAGTCCAGTTGCTCGGCACCGTAGACGATCTCGTGTCGGCCAATGATATTTCCGATCTCATCGCCAGTCGCGATTTTGCGTTGATCCCGGTTAGTGGCGCCGGTCACCTGCAGGTTCTCCGCTTTGACAACTCCCTGCCAGGGCAAGCTGCGCTGCATGCGTTTACCGAAGCGATTCAACTGCCACCCGGCGAACTATTGCGGCGCTATGGCAAGAGCACTGCAACCGATGGGGCCGTCAAAAAAAGCGACATCATCTTCATCATGCATGGCATTCGCGATATAGGAGATTGGGAGCCAATGCTAAGGGATGCGCTCAAGGAAAATTACCAGCGTGCGCATGGATACGACCCGGTCAATGCCAGCGACCGGAACCTCGAAATACGCACCGACAAGTACGGCTATTTCCCGATGATCCCGTTCCTGTTGCTGGGCGAACGCCAGAAGTACGTGAAGTGGTTCATGGACCAATACACCGAGGCACTCGCGTCCGCACCCGATGCAAAAGTCAGCTATTTCGGACATAGCAACGGCACGTATGTGCTGGCGAGCGCGCTCGAGCATTACAAGGCGCTCATGATGGATCGCGTGGCTTTCGCCGCCTCGGTGATGCCGCGCCGCTACCCATGGGACCAACTGCATCGAGAAGGCCGTATCAACGACTTTCGCAGCGACATGGGCAATGCCGACTGGGTCGTCGCATTGTTCCCGGGTTTTTTCGAATTGGCGTACAACCTCACCGGCATCAAATGGCTGGAGCTTGGCTCCAGCGGCTTCAATGGTTTCAACGACACCTTCGGGAATCGGCACGAGACCTATTATAAGGGCGCACATGATTGCATGCTCAATCGCGCCAACTTTCAATCGATTGCCCGATTTCTCGTCAGCGGCGATACGCCGAAGTCGGAAGATAACAGTCATGCCATAGAGCAGATTCCCAATAGCACAATCACGACATTGGCCAAATTTACCTGGCTGATCTGGAGTGTGCTCGCGTTATGCATCGTCTTGCTGGGGCGCATCGTCGCGCCATTACTGGTTTATGCCATTGATTTGATGCTTCCCTATCTGACAAATAAAGCGCATTCTCTGCGCGACTGGGCGCACGATGCCGCTCCGCATTGCAAATCCTGGCCCTGGCTGTGGGGCCTAGTGGCTGGGTGCGGCGCATTAAATCGCAAACGTTGCGGCTGGATTGGGTATCTTGCGCTTTTGTTTGTTGCTCTGTATGCGCTCTGACCAAGAACTTATTCTAATTTGCATTAGAAGTTGCATTAATTATCCATTCCCATGCGCAGATACTTTTGATGCGTTCGGATAACTGTAAGAAGCTGTTATCAAGAAAAGTTGAGCTGAGAAAGAACTAGATTCTCGGATCCGGATCACGGCTTTTAGGAAGAAAGATGTACCCGATCGTCTCCCCATGAAAAGCGCTCTAACTTTGCGCCCCCGACAGGGTAATCGGTTTGCATCGTAACAACTACGCCGGATACCATTTGCCACCGTTGTCTCACATTAGCACTTTAACTCTAGTCTAGAAAGCCACCGTTTCTTTGACTTTCAGTAAAGGTAGATCACGGTGTCCCCCTCTGAAATGCAAAAAAAATCCATTTGGCATTTCTCAAACATAGGCTGAACTTGCTTGCACATTGCAATGATTCACTTATGGGATTGCAGAAGCTTTTCACAAAAAGATTTACCGGTAAATCGCGGGTACAGTTGGCAAAATCCCAGTGAAATCCCACGTCAACGCCAAGCCACTTCAATTGACAATAAGCAGGTTCGGGCCGCGCCAGTAGTCTAACTGACGATGCCACGCTTGGTTTGCACGATATTTCTTCGGCCTGAGACACACCGCAGGCATTGCCGTACGCCCCCACTTGCTGATTCGTCACGACATGCGCATCGAACAGGCAAGAAAAATCCGCTTGTGTAAGGCCAAGTGATTTCCGTATAGCGACGCTCTCTTCAGGACTCATGAACTAGGCGAAACAGCAACCAAAAGAAATATGCTTTTACTTGGTTTATCTGTTTGCAATTAGTTGTGCAGCAAAAATTTCCATGGGTGCATAAAAAAGGCATCCGTTCTGGATGCCCTACTATTTCCCTCAGTTATATTTCTACCCCCTTCAGAAAAGTTTCGACCTTCTCCTGCATCCCCTTCTGCGGCAGATTCTGTCCTCGCTCCCAGTATCCCCACGTTTCTTCATGGATACCTGCCGCACGACCTGCTTCCTTGATCGACCAGCCTTTGATGCAGCGAACATAGTAGAGCCGCTCGGCAAGTGTCACCGGTTGCGGCAGTGGAACGTATCCGAGAAAATGCACAATCCTCGGAAAATCTTTCGGCAATGGTGTAGTCTTGCCCTTTTCCCAATTGAGCACCGTGTACGCATCCACACCAATGAGTATCCCTGCCTGTTTCTGGGTCAATCCCTCTGCAAGCCGCTTGCGCTTGATGTGCTCGCCGACCGTTTTTGGTTCAGTTACAAACTCTTTATTTTTCAATGACTTGAGCGTGATCGGCAGCCCCGGCAAAAAGGCAATGCGGGGATGTCCTTGCGGTTATCTCGGTCATCCGGCCAACAAGTGCCGCTGCACGCCGGATAATATCGCGCGCTACCAAGACAGGATTTCCGGCCCACTGCTGGATCGCATCGACATGCAAATCCAGGTCGGCGCATTGCCGCATGATGACCTGGTGAAAGAAGCCAACGGCGAACCGTCCAGCAAAGTGGCGGCACGCGTGGAGCAGGCGTTTGGCGCGCAACTGCAGCGCCAAGGCAAAGCCAACAATCTCCTGTCGCCCAGCGACATCGACCGGCACTGCACACCGGACGGCGCCGGCGAACAGTTGCTGCGCAGTGTGATGACGCGCCTGAACTGGTCGGCGCGCGCCTATCATCGCGTGCTGAAGGTGGCGCGCACGATTGCCGATCTCGATAACAGCACCACCGTCGGACAGGTGCACGTGGCGGAAGCCATCCAGTACCGGCGCGCATTGCGAGAACATTGACGCAGAGCGACACAATGGCCATCAACTACCGGCTCATTCTCGACGCCATCCGCGACGAGATGCGGCCGCTGCTGTCGCGCGGCAAAGTGGCAGTTATATATATCAGTCAGTTTCATGGGCCACCTCCTTATCTTGTGGCAGTTTGAAAAGAACTACAGCTCTGCCGCTCTGAAACAATCAGAAGCAGCGAGCCATGCCCACGATCACATTCCATGAAAAAATCAAAAGGTCGGAATGCCGAATGTGGGCGATATTGTGATCATGGGCATGGCTCGCTGCTTCTGCGATCGCCTCGAGGCGCATGTCGAATCGCCGATGTTTGCCCAATCCGGCACTTGGGGACGTAGGAGACGTTGTACGGTGCCCCGAATACACGTGGCCTCAATGTTTTCAAGGCCATAAAACATAAGGGATGCGCGGTCTGGCATCCCTTATCGTTGTCTCTACGTCCCCATATCTCCGATAATGTCAGGATGAAATACTGGAGGCGCTGGAGCGAATTCACCGCCGTGCAGGTCCGGCCTGACCTGCCTCGCAAGCCAGCGTTGGGTGGGATTCAACCAATAGACCCGGCGCTTGCCATGCGCACGTATGACGCTGCCGGCGTGCGGCTGCATTTAACTTCCGATGTCGCTCCCGCAATGCGGAGCCATCTCTCCTTTTGCCGCTCAGGTCATGATGCGCAAGTCCGACAGCCGACGTACATTACCTGCCAATAACCTACGCATTTGAGAAATCTCAATGTATGGCCATTGATGAACAGTTGGTTTATCAGGCGAATTTAAAAAAATCCCTTATATCCTAGGCTGTTTTATTCATCGCCAATACCTGCGCCAGGAGGCGAACATGTTGCGAACGACGGTGACCTCGGTCTCTCATACGGCACGCTTGCTGGCTTGCTTGTGGCGGGCTCTATGGGTTGTCATGGTTATGGTGAGCAGCGGAGCGAGTCATGCGGCGACTGCTGCCGCGGACGCTTCAGTCGCTGCGATCTCCATAGAAGCAAACCCAGACCCGGTAAAACCGGGCGAACGGGTTCTCTATACGATTACCGTCAGCAATCGCTCAACAAACACAGTGAACCGGGTGGATGTCACCGCCAACGTGCCTGATCACACCACTGTGGCACGGAGCGATAGTTCTTTCGGCTCTTGCAACTTCCAGGCGGTCTGCAACCCGGGCGCCACCATATTCTGGCAAGCATCCAATCTTGCAGCGGGAGAAAGCCAGACATTTACGTTCACGGCGCTGGTCGATCCGGCGACTGCGAGCGGAACCATGTTGCACAGCACGGCCACCGTTGCTTTTATCAGTCCGGTGAGCGGCGGGGCATTCGCTGCCAGTGATGTGGCGGTAAATTCCGCTCCGCCCATGTTGTTGGGCTTGGTCGACAGCTCCGATCCGTCCGTCTCCGGTGCGCAACTGCGCTATACGCTGACCTTTACAAATACGAGCGGCACCGCTTCGCCTGCGACAGTGCTGCACATGCCGCTGCCTGCGGGAACCACTTTCATTTCAGCTTCCGATGGCGGCATCCTGGTGGGGAGTACGGTGCAGTGGAATATTGATGCGCTCGCTCCCGGTACGAGCGGCAGGCGTCAGTTAAGTGTTCAGGTCGATCCTATGCTGGCAAATGGGACTGTGGTGTCGGCTACGGCAAACCTGGGCAGTACCACGCTGGATCTTGCGCGCGCCACTGCAGCGACGATTATTTCGAGCACTCCGGTTGCGGCGATCTCCATGGCCGCAACCCCGGACCCGGTGAAGTCGGGGGAACGAGTGCTCTATACAATTACCGTAACCAACCGCGCTGCGACCTTGTTAAGCCGTGTTGATGTCATTGCCATGGTTCCCGATCACACTACTGTGGAGCAGGGCAATCGTTCCTTCGGTACCTGCAACTTCCAGGCGGTCTGCAATCCGGGCGCCACCCTGTTCTGGAATGCAGATGTCGCCGTCGGACAAAGCCAGACATTCACCTTCGCAGCACTGGTCGATCCCGCTACGCCGGCGGGTACGCTATTGCATAGCATAGCCACCGTCGCCTTTCTCGGTCAGGCCAGCGGCGGCGCATCTGCTGCCAATGATGTGGCGGTAGTGAGGTAATGGATGAAAAGTTGTAATGGCTCATCAAGTAATCGACTACGCGTCCTTGGTGCCGCCGATCATTAAAGCGTTGAAACGCCGCTTTGGTGGGAACCGCGCCTATCGGCTTTACGGTTTCTTGCCCGAGTCGCTTCCCGCGAACCAGCCGTATTTGATCTTCCTCAACGCCATAGTGGCCAAGCCACTTAATCTGTAAATGATGTTGGGCTCGTCCTACCGTAATCGTCCATTGGCTTGCCAGTGGTTTGCAGGAGTCGGTCATGGGCTTAGTCAATTCCAAGCCTGCCATAGACCCGCAAGTTTTCGTCTTTTCCCGCTTGCAGGCATTCTGCTGCCGGACGATCTTTGCCGTCATATTGATATCAACATGTCTTTCGCATCCCGGTCTGAGCCATGCGCAAAGTCCTCGGCTCGATGAATTAAAACGAGGGGCGGAAAGGACGCTGCGCGACGTGATGCGCGCACACCCGCAACCACCGGCACCTCCGTCAAGCGGAAACAGCGCGACACCAGGCACCGGCCGGGCCGGGTCAGGAGCGCCAACGGCGCAGGAAGATGTGCCACCCCGCAATGCTGCCCCAGAACCTTCCCGCTCGGTTTCATCAGCGCCAACGGCAACCGCGGCAACGAAAGTCGCCGTCATGAAAGCGTTTAGCGATACCAACGGCCGCATCAAGGTGTCTCGTAAGGGTAACAAGGTTGATGTCGAAGTGATGGATCCGGACGGTCTCTTTAATCTTTACGAAGGGCCCTCTCCCCAATCGGAATCCGAGCTATGGGATTTGATTTTCGCGCATCAGTATTTCTTCAACAGTCTCACTGCATACGGCTTTGTGGATGGCAATCATGCGGTCGCCGCCAATCTGTTAAGCCGTTATGCGTCAGTGTGTCCCTCCGCAGCAAATCAGGCGATTGGCGGCCGATGCGTGTTCAACTACCTGCGCAAGAAAGACAAAATACGCATCGCAAGCGGCCGCTACGACGAGGGCATGCGCTGCTTGAGCTGGTCTGACCGGCCATCCAGTCAGAAAGCAGACTGCAAAGAATACTGATGGAAAGCGAACCTCATGAAGCGCGCCCACGCACACCATGACAGCGACTCTCCCAGTGAAGCCGGGTACGGACAAGGCTGCCGATGTCTCGGTGGGTTATCCAAAACGCCGGCGCATGATTGTTTTTTTACCTTGATGCGAGTCACGCCGCAGCAAAGCAACCTGTCCGTCAAATTGACAGCGCCAGCGAATGAGCTACAGTTAATTGCATGTTCATGGCCCGCTGCTACCAGAAAATTCATCTCCTATTAAAAGCGATATGAAAATGAAATTGTGGGGCCTCGCCATGTTTTTGCTGACTATCGGAATTTCTGCTGCTCTGCTGCTCTTTTCTTCAATATTCAATAGCGCCAATGCAGCCACACCGGTGCACTGGACCCCGGATGCCGTCAACGCAGTCGTCGGTCAGGGCGAACGTACTGAAGTGCAGGCTTCCTTCGATGCTGTCGAGGCCCTTGGCAATATCAGTCTACGGGTTGTCCCGGAAATCGCTCCCTATGTAACGGTGGTCCCATCAACGCTCAACAATGTTAAAGCCGGGGACAGGATCACTATTCGTATTAGCGTACAAGCCGCGACATCCTCACCCTTGCGTTTGTTTGAAGGGACGATTCAAGTTCGCCAAACAACAACTGGCCCAGGGAATGGCAGAGTTTTCGCTCGTCCATTGCCCGTGCATGTGCT
>CAMLDH010000099.1 GCA_946478765.1 uncultured Oxalobacteraceae bacterium
CGACCACCGAGATCTACACTCTTTCCCTACACGACGCTCTTCCGATCTGCAATCACGCTGTGGGTGCTCAACCTGATCATCGGTACCATGGATCAGTCCTTGCTCCTGCTGCCGGTGCAGTGGCGGCCGGAAGCCTTGTTCGGATTCCATATTCCGGGCCTGGGCACGATCCTGACGTTGCTGATCATTTTCTTCACCGGTCTGGCGACGCGCAACTTTGTGGGCAAGCAGGTCGTCTATCTGTGGGAATCCTTGCTGATCCGTATTCCCGTCGTCAACTCGATTTACTCCAGCGTCAAGCAAGTGTCCGATACGCTGTTTTCGTCGTCGGGCCATGCGTTCCGTAAAGCGATGCTGGTGCAATATCCGCGCGAAGGTTCATGGACCATTGCTTTCTTGACCGGCGTGCCGGGCGGCGATGTGAAGAACCATCTGCAGGGCGATTACATCAGCGTGTATGTGCCGACCACGCCGAATCCGACCTCCGGCTTCTTCCTGATGATGCCGCGCGCAGATACGATCGAACTCGACATGAGCGTCGATGAAGCCTTGAAGTACATCGTGTCGATGGGCGTGGTCGCGCCGGAATATTTCGACAAAAAATTGAACGCCGTTCCCACCGAAGCGGCGATTTAACACTGCGATACCGGATGCGGGTAACTCTCGCATCCATGCCGAACAAAAAATCTGAAACTGGAAATTGACTATGTCTATGCGAACTCATTACTGCGGCCTCACCACTGAGGCGCTTCTCGGCCAAACCGTCAGCCTGTGCGGCTGGGTGCATCGCCGGCGCGATCACGGCGGCGTCATCTTCATCGATCTGCGCGATCGCGAAGGCCTGGTGCAAATCGTGTGCGATCCGGATCGCGCCGACGTGTTTACCGCAGCCGAACATGTGCGCAACGAGTTTTGCCTGCGCATCACCGGCGTCGTGCGCAATCGTCCGGAAGGCACGACCAATGCCAATCTCGCGTCCGGCAAGATCGAAGTGCTGTGCCAGCAACTGGAAGTGTTGAACCCCTCGGTGACGCCGCCGTTCCAGCTCGACGACGACAACCTGTCCGAAACCACGCGCCTGACGCATCGTGTGCTCGATCTGCGCCGTCCGCAAATGCAGAACAACCTGCGCCTGCGCTACAAGGTCACGATGGAAGTGCGCAAGTTCCTCGACCAGAACGGCTTCATCGATATCGAAACGCCGATGCTGACCAAGTCCACCCCGGAAGGCGCGCGCGACTATCTGGTGCCGTCGCGCGTCAACGCCGGCAATTTCTTTGCGCTGCCGCAATCACCGCAGTTGTTCAAGCAATTGCTGATGGTCGCCAACTTCGATCGCTACTACCAGATCACCAAGTGCTTCCGCGACGAAGACCTGCGCGCCGACCGTCAACCGGAATTCACGCAGATCGATTGCGAGACATCGTTCATGTCCGAGCAGGAAATCCGCGACATGTTCGAAGGCATGATTCGCCTGGTGTTCAAGAACACGCTCGACATCGATTTGCCGAACCCGTTCCCGGTGATGGATTTTGCGACGGCAATGGGCATGTATGGTTCCGACAAGCCGGACATGCGCGTGAAGCTGCAATTCACCGACCTGACGGCGGTGATGAAGGATGTCGACTTCAAGGTGTTTTCAGGTGCGGCCAACATGGAAGGCGGCCGCGTGGTCGGCTTGCGCGTACCGGGTGGCAGCGCGATGCCGCGCTCCGAAATCGACGCCTACACGCAGTTCGTCGCGATCTACGGCGCCAAGGGGCTGGCCTACATCAAGGTCAATGAAAAAGCGAAAGGCCGCGACGGCCTGCAATCGCCGATCGTCAAGAATCTGCACGATACCGCCTTGGCGCAAATCATCGAGCAAACCGGCGCCCAGGACGGCGATCTGATTTTCTTTGGCGCCGACAAGGCCAAGGTCGTCAACGATGCGATCGGCGCGCTGCGCGTGAAAATCGGCCATTCCGAATTCGGCAAGAAAAACGGCTTGTTCGAAGAAAGCTGGAAGCCGCTGTGGGTGATCGACTTCCCGATGTTCGAATACGACGAAGACAACCAGCGCTGGTCGGCCACGCATCACCCGTTCACCGCGCCGAAAGACGGCCATGAAGACTTGATGGAAACCGATCCCGGCAAGTGCATCGCGAAAGCGTATGACATGGTGTTGAACGGTTGGGAACTGGGCGGCGGTTCGGTGCGTATCCATCGCGCCGAGGTGCAGAGCAAGGTGTTCCGCGCGCTCAAGATCAGCGCCGAAGAGGCGCAACTCAAGTTCGGCTTCCTGCTCGATGCATTGCAATACGGCGCGCCACCGCACGGCGGCCTCGCGTTCGGCCTCGACCGCATTGTCACGATGATGACCGGCGCCGAATCGATCCGCGACGTGATCGCGTTCCCGAAAACCCAGCGCGCCCAATGCCTGTTGACGCAAGCGCCGTCGGAAGTGGACGAGAAACAATTGCGCGAATTGCATATCCGTTTGCGCAATGTCGAGCCGGCAGTGAAGGCGTAACATCTGAGGCATTGCGGGACAGAGTTTAGCGAAGCGGTACTCTGTCCCCAACATATTAGAAAGAGGCACAATCCTAGATTCGGCAGTTGACCGCTCACTTTCGTCTGGAGAGCCGCATGAACATTCACTTTTATTCGTTCGATAACCGTCACCGATTGGGTGAGAGCGCTACAGGCGCGATTGCACACTTTTCCGGCCCTCTGGCGTCGTTGCTTCTCCTAGCGGAATGCAGTCCGCGTCGTCGTCGCGCCTAGCCAGAGGACCGGAAAAATGCACACTCGCACCTGTCCAACTGCCGAATCTAGGATAATCGAAGGCGCGGATTTCCGCGCCTTTTTTTATCAGAATGAAACCACCTCATAAAATCCCGGAATCGGTACTGGTCGTTATCTACACTGCTGCGCTTGACGTATTGCTGATTGAACGCGCCGACAAACCCGGTTACTGGCAGTCGGTAACGGGTTCGAAAGACACGCTGGATGAGCCTTTGCTGGAAACGGCAATGCGCGAAGTGGCGGAAGAGACCGGCATCATCGTTGGGAATGCGCCGGCTTCTTTGCACGCGCTTGCCCAAGCAAGCAATGCACCGCGGATCGTGCCGCAGTCCAATCTGTCGGATTGGCATCTCTCCAACCTCTATGAAATCTACCCGGTCTGGCGTCATCGTTATGCGCCAGGCATCACCAAAAATACCGAACATGTATTCGGCTTGCTGGTGCCGCGCGATATCCCGATAACGCTGGCGCCGCGCGAGCATGTGAATTATCAGTGGCTGCCTTATCGCGCTGCAGCAGACAAGTGCTTTTCGCCCTCGAATGCGGAAGCGATTTTGCAATTGCCGCAACAGCTTGCCTGATTTGCTTATGTAACCGTCAACTCGCCGAATGCGCCGGCGGTTCCACCCAGTATTCGCTTTCCCCCGATTGCGCCCGGGACTAAAATAACCGAATGAAACTTCGCATTGCCACCTATAACATCCATAAAGGGATTTCCTCATTCGGCAGCCGTCCGCGCATTCATGCATTGAAAGAAGCCATTGCCGCAATGGAGGCCGACATCGTGTTTTTGCAGGAGGTGCAGGGCCGGCATGACTTGCATGCGATCCGCCATGCCGCGCATTGGCCAGAACAGGGGCAGCACGATTTTCTGGCGGGCGACTCGCACCATTGTGCGTATGGCATGAATGCCGTGTACGATCACGGCCACCACGGCAATGCGCTATTGAGCAGCGTTCCGATCGTGTCGTCGCGTAATCAGGATGTATCGGATCATGCGTTCGAGCAGCGCGGAATCCTGCATTGTGTGGTGCACACGGCCAAGGGCGACGTGCATTGCTACGTGGTGCATCTCGGCTTGTTCTCGAGCGGACGAAAGCGCCAGACCGACGCGTTGATCGACGCGGTCGGCAGCTCGGCGCCCAAGGATGCGCCTGTCATCATCGCCGGCGACTTCAACGATTGGAGCGACGATTTAAGCGGCACCTTGCGCGAGCGCCTGGGCGTGACCGAGGTTTTCGATCAACAATTTTCTGCATTCGGATTCGGCTCGATTTTGCGCCAGCTGGGCATGCGCGGACCCAGGATCAAACCAGCGCGTACCTTTCCAGCCGCGATGCCGTGGCTGCGTCTGGATCGGATTTATTTGCGCGGTTTTTCTGTGGAGTCGGCGCAGGTGCTGCATGGCGCGTCTTGGGCCAGGTTGTCGGATCACGCGCCGATTGTCGCCACGTTGCGCTTGTGACTTGAGTTAGCGCAGTGTGCGAATCGGTGTAGTAAGCAATCACGCAAAATTATTTGTGTCGTGAAAAATAGAAAGGAGTAGGGTGCGCTTGCGCACCATTGCGATCCACCGCAGCATTGGTGCGCAAGCGCACCCACCTCCTTTCTGGTTTCACTACGATTATCACGAGAATATTTTGCGCGGGTACTTAGTATCGGCAACGCGCTTTAATTGGCGCCGATACAGTAATGTAAAATCAGTTATCCGTTTCTCTCAGGGTTTTCCTCTCCCATGCGTTCGGTAATTTTTACCGCTCATAACAACGTCACTCTCCTTCATTGCGGCGCAGAATTTTTTCCGGCGCTGATCGCTGCCATCGATGCGGCGCAGATCGAAATCTATCTGGAGACCTATATCTTCGCCGCCGATGAAACCGGCGATGCGGTCAAGGCCGCACTGATGCGCGCGGGGCGGCGCGGCGTGCTGGTCAATGTGATTACCGATTGGCTCGGCACCGGACGCCGGCAATGCAAAGCGCTCAAGACGGCGTTGCGTGAAGCGGGCGTCCATCACCGCAGTTTCAATCCATGGTTTCGCCGTGGCGTGGCGCGCACGCATCGCAAGATCTGCGTGGTCGATCGCGAGCTGGCCTTTCTGGGCGGCCTCAACATCAACCACGATTTCATTTCCGACGACGATCCCAGTGTCATATTGCCGGCGCCGCGCTGGGACTTCGCCGTCAAAGTCAGCGGACCGCTGGTCTACGAGATTCATCTGGAAGCGGAAGCGCAATGGGCTCGTATCGGCCGGCTGAATCTGAAATTGCGCTGGGAGCTGTTTCGCATGGCGCGCTCGTCCGTGGCGAGGCCCGAAGAGGGGCCGGCGCTGGCCGGTCTTGTGGTGCGCGACAATTTGCGCAACCGGCGCACGATCCAGCGCGCCTACCTGAAAGCGCTGGGCTCGGCGCGCAAGAGCGCCATGCTCGCCAACCCCTATTTCGCGCCGGGCCGCAAGTTGCGCGTGGCGCTCGCATCTGCCGCGTCGCGTGGCGTCGAGGTGACGCTGCTGCTGGGCGTCGGACAATTCCGCATCCAGGATGCGGTCGCCCATTCGTTCTATCCCAAGCTGCTCAAGAATGGCGTGAAGATCGTGGAATACCGCAAGACGCAATTGCACGCCAAGGTCGGGGTGGTCGATGACGATTGGGCGACGGTCGGATCGAGCAATTACGACGGCCTGAGCTTGTTCGTCAACCAGGAGGCGAACATCGTCGTCAAGGATGGCGATTTTGCGCATGCGTTGCGCGCGCAAATCGAACGCGGCGTGGCGGACGGCGTCCCAGTTGATCCGGGTGCATTCGCCAATGTGCCGTGGTATGAGCGCGCGTGGTACGGCATCGCCTATTGGTTTTACGATAGCGTGCTGCGCATCATCACGCTGGGCAGATCTGCGGAATAACGCGGCCTGCAGTTTTCTGCGCAAGCGATCGATCGCGCAAATGTCAATGCCTGCGCGCCGGTTCCCGGAGTTTTTCCGTGAAGACGCCGGACGGCGGCACCGGCGGCGAAAACAGAAAGCCCTGGCCGAAATTGCATCCCAAGGATTTCAGGAAATCCAATTGCTCCTCGCGCTCGATGCCCTCCGCGACCACGCTCATGCCCAGGCTGTGCGCCATGCCGATAATCGCCGACGCGATCGCTGCGTCATGCTGGTTTTCCGGCAAACATTTGACGAATAGCTGGTCGATCTTCAGCGTGTCGACCGGAAAATGCTTCAGGTAGCTGAGTGAAGAAAAACCGGTGCCGAAATCGTCGACTGCAATGTGGATGCCGCGCTTTTTCAACGCCTGCAGCACACTGATATTGATCTGGTTATTTTCCATGAGCAGGCTCTCCGTGATTTCCAGTTCCAGATGTTCCGGTTCCAGTTGGCTTTCTTCCAGTATCCGATCGACGATCCTTAGAAAGCTTGAATCCTTGAGCTGTCTGGATGAAAGGTTGACCGCGACCCGTGCATTGAGAATGCCTTCATCCTGCCATATCCTTCCTTGTTTGCACGCGCTTCTCAATGCCCATTCGCCGATCGGCACGATCAATCCGGTCTCGTCTGCGACGGCAATCAGTTCCTCGCAAGTCAGCAAGGGGACCGTACCGCCTTCCCAGCGTAATAGCGCTTCCACGCCGCACAATGCGCCGGACGCCAGCTCGATCAGCGGCTGATAATGCAGGGTGAGTTGATCCTTGTCGAGCGCAATGCGCAGCGCTTCTTCAATGGCGTGCCGACGCTTGGCATCGGTATCCAGATCTTCGGTATACAACTGGTAATTGCTGCGGCCGCTGCTTTTAGCGCGATACATCGCCATGTCGGCATTTTTCAGAATCTGGACCGGATCATCGCCATCCTTTGGAAACACCGTTACCCCGATGCTGGCGCCGGCGGATATTTGATGATTTTCGATGTTGAATGGCGTGGATAATTTCTTTACCAGTTTGTTTGCCAGAAGTTCGGCTTCCGATTGCCGTGTCAGGCCGCTGCAGATGATGCCGAATTCGTCGCCGCCCAGGCGCGCGACAATATCGGACTTGCGGGTGGAATCGATCAGACGCTGGGCCACGTGCTTCAATATCGCATCGCCCGTATGATGGCCCAGCGAATCGTTGATATCCTTGAAGCGATCGATATCGATAAACAAGACGCCCACCTGGCTCTTGTTGGCCTTGGCAGTGGTGATTGCGTGATTTAACTCCTCATGAAACATGCTGCGATTGGGAAGGGCGGTCAAGCTGTCGTGTTGCGACAGATACAGCGTGCGTTCTTCCGCCAGTTTGTGATCGGTAAGGTCGCGCAGGATCTTGACGAAGCCGGTGCAGTGCCCGCTTTCGTCGCGCGCCGGGGTGACCATGCCCGATGCCCAGAAACGTGAATGATCCTTGCGTACATGCCAGCGATCATCCTCGGCACGGCCTTCCCGCCTTGCCTTTTCCATTTCCTTCTGCGCATGTTGCTCCGCGATGTCTTCCGGCGTGAAAAAGATCGATACGGGACGCCCAATGACTTCGTCCGCCGTATAGCCGAATATGCGTTGCGCGCCGGGGTTCCAGCTGATGATCGTGCCGATTTCGTCGAGGCGGAAAATGCCGTGTTCGGTCGCATTTTCGACCAGCAAACGATAATTTTCCGCGGTTTCGCGCGCCAGCTTGCGGGCTTTTTTGAGTTCAGTGATGTCTTCGACGATATCGATCAAATACGCGGCTTGGCCGGATGCGTCGCTGATCAATGCGGACCGTATTTCGACATCGATCAGGGAGTTGTCCTTGCGAAGGTAGCGTGTCTCCAGTGTGGCCACTTCGATTGTTCCGTGCAGCAGGCTGGCGTGAAAGTCGCGCATCTGTTGCACGTCGTCCGGATGAACCAGCGCGTCATACTTGATTTGCCGTAATTCTTCCTCTGTATAACCCAGCATGTCGCAAAATTGCCGACTGATTCTAGTCCACTCCAGATCGGGACTCAGGAAAGAAATTCCTATCGGCGCTCGCTGGAAGGCGGTCTTGAAATCAGGGGTTTTCACAATAGGTTAGCGCTGCTTTCCCAAGCCGTTTCTCTAGTTTCTCTATGAAGAGGTGCGTCGCTGCCGGGGAAAATGGGGTGAAAAATCAAATGGATGAAATATTTCTTTAGATGAAATTTCTTGTTAATAGTTCGCATGCAATCGCGGCTATCCGGCCGAAAAATCATCCTTGAGTCGATGAAATTTTCGTGGCAAAAATAGGCTGCCCGCTTATCGGAATTCGATCTCGGGTTGGCTACAATAGACGCTTTCCCGGCTGGTTTTATACCCCCTTTTTCTTCTGATGGCTGATTCCGTTCGCATCGACAAATGGCTGTGGGCCGCCCGCTTTTTCAAGACCCGCTCGCTGGCCACGGAGGCGGTCGACAATGGCAAGGTGCGCCTGGACGGTGAGCGCATCAAGCCGGCGCGCAGCGTCAGGATCGGCGATCGACTCGTCATCGACAACGGCGCCACTACCTGGGAAGTGATGGTGCAAGGCCTGTCCGACGTGCGCGGCGCGGCTGCTGTCGCGCAAACCCTCTATACGGAAACCGGCGCGAGCATCGCCCGGCGTCAACACGAGGCCGAGCAGCGGCGTTTTTTCACCGAACCCGGCGCCACGCTTAAGGGGCGTCCCACCAAGCGCAACCGGCGGTTGCTGGATCGCTCAAATAGTTAAGTACCCATTTGACTTTTGCGATACGCTGCATAATAGTACGGACGTTCGATTCAATTTTTTCAGGCTGCACTTGCAGCCTTTTTGATAGGGCATTTCCCGTGGCTACCAACCTTACCGATACGGCACAAAAATACATGCGTAAAGGTGAACTTACCCGCGCCGCAATTCTGGACGTGGCACTTGATGTGGCCAGTCGCGATGGTTTGGAAGGATTGACCATCGGTCTGTTGGCAGACAAGATGAACATGAGCAAGTCGGGTGTGTTTGCGCATTTCGGCTCGCGCGAGGATTTGCAAATTGAAGTATTGAAGCTGTATCACCATCACTTCGAGCAGGAAGTGTTCTATCCCGCCATGAAGGAGCCGCGCGGCTTGCCGCGTTTGCAGTCGATGTTTGCGCGTTGGGTGCGGCGTGTGACGGTCGAGATCGCATCCGGTTGCATCTACATCAGTGGTGCTGTCGAATACGATGATCGACCCGGCGCAATCCGTGAAGAACTGATCGGCGTGGTGCGTACATGGCAGGACGCGCTGTTTCGCTGCGTGCAACAGGCGACCGAAATGGGGCACTTGCGCGCCGATACCGACCCGCAACAAATGGTCTATGAGATGTACGGATTGATTCTTGCACTGCATCATGACGCCCGCTTCATCAAGCGTCCGGGTAGCGTGGATCGCGCACAAATCGGTTTCGATCGTTTGCTGAAAAGCTACCTCAACCCGCAGCCGGCATCGAACGATGCGCCGGCCGCACACCAGAACCCCTAACCCGCTGCCAAAAAAGCAGCTCAGTCCGTTTAGCCGTCAGGAGAAATATCATGGGTCAATACAGCGCTCCCTTGCGTGACATGCAGTTCGTATTACATGAGTTGCTGCACGTAGAAGATGAATTGAAGCAAATGCCGAAGCACGCAGAAGTCGATGCCGCCATCATCAATCAGGTATTGGAAGAGGGCGGCAAGTTCGCGTCCGAAGTGCTATTCCCGCTGAACCATTCGGGCGACCGCGAAGGCTGCCATCTGGACCAGGAAACCCACGTCGTCGCCACGCCAAAAGGCTTCAAGGAAGCGTATGACAAATACGTCGAGGCCGGTTGGCCATCATTGTCGTGCGACCCTGAATACGGCGGCCAGGGATTGCCGATCGTGCTGAACAATTCGTTCTGCGAAATGCTCAACTCGTCCAACCAGGCATGGACCATGTATCCGGGCCTGTCGCACGGCGCCTATGAGTGCCTGCGCGCACACGGCACGCCTGAGCAAAAAGCGATGTACCTGCCGAAACTGGTGTCCGGCGAATGGACCGGCACCATGTGCCTGACCGAACCGCATTGCGGCACCGACCTCGGCATGCTGCGCTCGAAAGCCGAGCCGCAGACAGACGGCTCCTACAAGATCAGCGGCGGCAAGATTTTCATCTCCGCCGGCGAACATGAAATGGCCGCCAACATCATCCATCTGGTATTGGCCCGCCTGCCCGACGCACCGTCCGGCACCAAGGGCATTTCGCTGTTCCTGGTACCGAAATTCATTCCGAATGCGGATGGCACGCCGGGCAAGCGCAATCCGATTTTCTGCGGTGCGATCGAAGAGAAGATGGGCATCCACGGCAACTCGACTTGCCAGATGAATCTCGATGGCGCAGCCGGCTGGCTGATCGGCGAACCGAACAAGGGCTTGAACGCGATGTTCGTGATGATGAATGCCGCGCGTCTCGGCGTCGGCATGCAATCGCTGGGCCTGACCGAAGTCGCTTACCAGAACGCATTGGCATACGCGAAAGACCGTCTGCAGATGCGCAGCCTGTCCGGCCCGAAAGCGCCGGACAAGCCGGCCGATCCGATCATCGTGCATCCTGACGTGCGCCGCATGCTGTTGACCGCAAAGGCGTATGCCGAAGGCGGCCGCGCATTCAGCTCCTATGTCGCGCTGCAGATCGACAAGGAATTGCATCACCCGGACGAAGAAGTGCGCAAGGACGCGGCCGATGAAATCGCATTGCTGACGCCAATCGTCAAAGCCTTCATGACCGACAACGGCTGGACGGCAACGTCGGAAGCGATGCAGGTATACGGCGGCCATGGTTATATCGCCGAGTGGGGCATGGAACAATACGTGCGCGATGCCCGCATCAACATGATTTACGAAGGCACCAACACGATCCAGTCGCTGGATCTGCTGGGCCGCAAGATCCTGATGGACAACGGCGCCAAGCTGCGCAAGTTCGGCGACAAGATCAAGGCGTTCGTCGAAGAGAACGGCACCAGCGAAGCGTTGTCCGAATTCGTCACGCCGCTGGGCGACATCGGCGACAAGGTCGGCAAGCTGACGATGGAAATCGGCATGAAGGCGTTCCAGAATCCGGATGAAGTCGGCGCGGCTGCGGTGCCTTATCTGCGCGTGGTCGGCCACATGGTGTATGCCTACTTCTTTGCGCAAATGGCGAAGATTGCGCTGGAAAAGCAGGATGCCGGCGACAACTTCTACAAGGCGAAACTGGCAAC
>CAMLDH010000100.1 GCA_946478765.1 uncultured Oxalobacteraceae bacterium
GTCCGATCCCTGGTGGCGACCGGCCCCCATGAGGCCGGACCTCGTTATCGATCTGCTGGACGCTCTTTGCCGCATCGACGCGGTCGCGCTCGCCGACCGGGCTGTGGCACATGCGCTGGCCAGTCCCGGCGTGTTCGACATGGATGCAGTGCTGGTGCCCGCGGCATTGGGCTTGATCCAGAGAACGGCGACGCAGGATTTCGCGCCGGTGCGGCGCTTGCGTGCAGCCTGCCTGGATCATTTGCGGGCACGCATTGCAGAGCCCTTGGCGCCGCCGCCCGATTTCGCGCGGGCCAGCAGCACCATCGCCTGCAAATGCGATCATTGTGCGGAGTTGAGTCGCTTCCTGGCCGATGCGGCGCGCAAGGAGTGGACCTTCAAGGCGGCCGAACCGCTACGCCGGCATGTCGAAACATCGATCCGAAGCAATGGCTGCGATCTGGATTGTGCGACAGACAAGCGCGGTCGTCCCTATACCCTGGTATGCACCAAGAACCAAGCCAGCTATGAACGGCGCGTGCGGCAGCGCAAGCGAGACATCGAAGATGTGGCGCAACTGGATGCGGTCGAACTGCGCGGCGCGGACCTTGGGGCCGTCGCGGCTGAAAGCCAGGCAGCGGCCGGGTAGCGCATGCGGCGCAATCAATTTTTTTCCTTCTCGCCATGCGCACCAATGTTCCTGACAAGCTGATCACCCTCGTCCATAAAATCAAGGAGTCCGGTTCTGCTGAACTGACCCGTTTGACGGTATTGAAGAAATGGTTTGAACAAGATGAAAAACGTCTTTCCTCGTTCGCCATCTTTATCGCCAAGCGTGCTTCCATGCAAAAGCAGGCAGCGGACGGCGAGGCAGCCGTTCTTCTTCGCGACGCGCGCGCCCTGTTGAAAGGGAGCGGCGTGTATGACCCGCAGGTGTCGCGGAAAGCAGCGGAAGACCTGTATCGCCGGCTCAATGCATTTCAGAACGAGTACAAGAATTTGCGATGGGGGGCGGTTCGCATCATTCGCAATCACGCACTGTTTCTGATCGAAGAGGGGTTGCGCATCTATCTTTGGCGCGCCAACTCGCCATCCGACGGCTATCGTCTCGCCGCGAACTACTGCGAACATTACGATCCGCGCTATGGAAGTGGTTTGAACGGCCCCAGCGTTGCCAGGATCAATGAAATCGCTCGCTTCATGCGTGACATCGAAGGAAGTGAAAATGCGCATGACCAATAACGGGCGCTATTTCGTACAATCCCCGATTGCCGTGCATTCCGGTAGTACACAGCCGGATGCATTATGTCGATGCTGGCGTCTACACGGTCAACTGGTTCAGTTGCCGGCTGGTCAATGCCGTGCCGTGACGGAAATGCAGTGAGATGAGCAGAACATCCGGCGCCTTCTGCCCCGTGGCCCTAAAGAATTGACGCCGCGTGTGTCGGATGCTTTAATGACGGACACTTAATGCCATGAAACCATCTACTGCACTCCACTCCCATCGAGACGCCATCCGGCGTATTGTGGAATCTCATCGCGCTCGCAATGCTCGCGTATTCGGCTCTGTTGTGCACGGCGACGACACCGACGAGAGCGATCTCGACCTCCTGATCGATCCGACGCCGGATACGACATTGATGGATGTGGCTGCCATTCAGGTGGAGCTGGAACATCTTCTGGGGGTGACGGTGGATGTACTGACACCGAAGGCACTGCCCGACAAATTCCGTGGAGCAGTTCTCGCGGAGGCGGTACCGGTATGACCAACATAGGCCTGCGAGTACCTGACTACCTCGAACATATCCAGCAAGCCATCGAGCGCATCCAGCGCTATACCGAAGATATGGATGAAGTCGGTTTCCTGCAAAACGAGATGGCGCAAGATGCGGTGATCCGCAACATCGAGATCATCGGCGAAGCAGCGAACAACATCAGGAAATCTGCACCTGATTTCACTGAACAGCATCACGAAATCCCTTGGCTGGTCATTTACGCAATGCGTAACCGCGTTTCGCACGCCTATCACAATGTCGATCTTGAGATTGTATGGAAAACGATTCAGAACGATCTGCCGCTCATGCATCGGCAGGTTGTCGCACTGATTGACGATTTGGAGGGGGATGTTCGTGTTCCGAAACCGTGAGTATGGTTGTCGGCAACCTGACGTACTTGTCAAGCAGGAGACCTTACTTGCTACCCTGAATTTCCATGAAAATCGTCTGCCAGTTTATACTGGCGGTTACTCCCCCGCTGCAAGATTTTCATCGTCTCCTACAACCCTCAATCTTTCAAGTCGCGCCCTGTGACCCGGGCCCACAGAATTGACGCTGCGTGTGTCGAATGCTTTAATGCCTGAAACTCAACAGGAAGATCATGCGCGAGCCCACCTCGATCATTGTCGACGACCGCGAATCCCGCTTGGTGATGGAGGCACTTCAGACGCAATCGGATTGCTGTGTCTCGGTTCAGCGTCTTTCCTTGGGCGATTATCAAGTTGATGACAGGTTGCTGTTCGAACGTAAAACGTTGCCGGATTTCGCCACCTCGGTCATGGATGGACGTTTGTTTCGGCAAGCGGCACAATTGGCCGCCTCGGAGCGTCGCGGTATCATTGTTTTGGAGGGAGCGGTCAAGGACATCGCAAGCCATGGCATCACCAGGGAAGCGCTGCAAGGCGCGCTCATTTCCATCTCCGTGATTTTCGGCATCCCGCTGTTGCGCGCTCTCGATCCGATGGAGACGGCGCGTCTGATGCTGCATACTGCCAGGCAAGTTCAATCCGTGCGGAATGGTGCAATTGCAAGCAAAGGGCGGCGCCCTAAAGCGAAACGAAGAATCCAGTTGCAAATTTTGCAGGGACTCCCGGGCATTGGTCCAGCACGTGCGCAATCGCTGCTGGAAAAATATGGCAGCGTGGAGAGCGTCATGCAAGCTGGCTATGAGGATCTCATCGATACGCATGACATCGGCAAACAAACGGCACAACGCATACGATGGGCCGTTAGCGAGCATGCCGTTGCCTATGAAATATCTCCCCATCGATTCGCCATGGAGTTCCCCGATTTGTGATCCATGATCAGTCGCATGCTAATCCGCGCTCGTGGTGTCACGAAGGTGGAAAACGCAACCGAGAAAAATTACGGCCATTAAAAATAGCTTTCCGTTCGAGTTCCGCCGCCGATTCCAGCCAACCTTTTTGTTCCAGAAATATCAGAAAGGCGCGCGTACTCACTTTGCGGCAATTGTCCGGCAATAGAAAGCTGGTCCGGGCGATCCTGTGATCTTCAAACAGGAATACGCCTGTGGGCGGCGGGTCGATCAGCGCGAAGTCGTTCATCGCTTCTTGTATGGCGAGTTCACCAAGGTTGGATTTTCTCGGGGCTGTTGTGCCGGCGGTCTGTACCTGCTGGAAGTGCTTCAGTGTTTTGGTAGGCAGGACAGGTAATTTGTTTGCTTTGACCCATGCACCGATCGCCTCGCTGGTCGGCGTCTGATTGCGCGTAACTTCGTGCAGCACCATGTCCACGATATGCACCGGCCATGCGGGTTTGAACAGGACATCAAGCGCATCCGCGTAGGCCAGTGTAATGAGCGGTCCCGCATCCGGCAACAGGAAAATTGGTGAGGCGTCCTTCACGCGCTGATCCCCGCTCACCGCGCTAATGCATGAAGGTTGTCCACCATGTTTTGCGTTACGGATTCCGGCAAGCGCGGCATAGGCAAATGGGCCTGCGCCATCAACAAAAACAAATCTTCCTGATTGTCGATTCCCAAGGCGGCTATGGCGGCATGATCATCCACACGCCCCAGCGAGAAATCCAGCAGTATTTTGAAATTCTGGTTGCCTGCCGCTTCTGCCGCTTCAAACGTTTCTACCAAATATCGCAGTTCGGCATTGAATAAGGCGTTAATCGAAGTATCGGATTTGGCGGCAATGATCTTGGCGCGCTTGAGCAATTCGCGATCTACCGCCCCGGTGAAATTAACAGTTTCTGCCATGATAAGCTCCAATAACGGAAGTGCACATAAATAAGTGTAGCACATGTTTATGTGTTTATATTGGCATTCAGTCGGACTGACCTTCAGTGCTCCGGTTTTCGCGCAGCAGCTTGCCGAAGACGACGATGATCTGCGGTAGTGGCGCTTTACCGGAGTGCAGGATGTTGGCCAGTTTGTCGGAGATCAGGATTTGTTTGTTGTAGCTGGTGCTGGTAGCGCGTGCGGCGCTACCAAGTGCGTCTTACCACGTTGGGGTTGCTTCCAGCCCGCATTGTCGCGGTGCTAACCAATTAGGCAACTCTGTGTTCAGTCATCGATGGAGAACGATCCGCCTCGTGTGCTTTTGTTGATTCTCGACAAGCTTTTCACCACGATAAATTCTGGCAAACGACTGGAGTGAGGTCCATGCAATAAAGCCGCCAACTGGTAGTGTAAATGCGAAAAGTGTAAAAAGAGATTTCGGCTGCAGCCCAAGCGGCTGTGCCAAGAGAAGAGGTGCCATGGCTCCGAATGCAAAGATCGCGTATGTGGTCATATGTACAAGCTTTCGCCAAGTTCTAGACCACGGGCGCTGATACCTTTTTGTAAATGCAATTTGTAGATCGCCGGTTGTGTTGAGGTGCTCAATGTACTTGCGGGATAGTACGAAGTCCTGTAAGCAGCGTGTGGAGTTTTCGAGGGTGAGAATGTACGCGACCTCTTCACCTTTTATGGCGGTTGTACCTGCAATCGCGTGGTAACCCTTTTCAATGGCGAAAGGGTGAAGCTCCTTCTTTGATGCAAGGTCGTCAAAAAAGCTTCTGGCAAACAAGTATTCGTCCCTTAGCTTGGGTTTGTTTCCTGAGATGATTTCGTAGAGAGCTCGACCAGCACCAAATACTGCGACAGCGGTGGCGATGATTTTTCCAATGGTTTCAATATCCATAAGGACATCCTTCATAGTGCCTACTGTTATTTTTAGAAGGATAACAATTGCCGGACTAACTTGGTTTCTGCTACCAACTTGCTTGGCGGAATTCATACAAATTATTGCGATGTGACTATTTCTTCCATGTTTGAGGCGCAGGCATATGCATGCCTGAGTCACCATAAAATGCGACGCACAGTCTATACTGTTGGTTACCCGCGCTGCAATATTTTTACCGCATTCCACATTCCTGAATCTCCACGCATGAGCGAATATCAATACCTCGAATTAGCTAGCGGTCATTGCCCCGTTACTGACGTGTAACGATATGGCAGCGTTGTGTTCCCGCTCCCCGTGCAATTCGGCCGAAACCCGGTTGCGGCAAAAAATAGATCGAAATGACTGAACTCCCGAACGATGACGCCCCAGCGGCGCCGTCCCCCGCGCTGCCATCGCTGCCCGAACCCGCACAACGCCGCTGGCAACCGCTGCGCACCGGCCTGATCGAACTGTTCCACTACGACAGCGAAGAATTCTGGTTCCGCGACGGCCACCTGCTCTTGCGCGGCAATAACGGCACCGGCAAATCCAAGGTGCTGTCGCTGACCTTGCCCTTCCTGTTCGATGCGCAACTCAAATCCTCGCGCATCGAACCGGACGGCGATGCCGGCAAGAAGATGGCGTGGAACCTGCTGCTCGGCAAGCATGAGCGGCGCATCGGCTATACCTGGATCGAGTTCGGCCGTATCGGCGACGAGGGGCAGGCGGAGTATCTGACGCTCGGCTGCGGACTGGCGGCAGCGGCGGCGCGCGCCAATGTCGATAGCTGGTTTTTCCTGGTCGAGAACCGGCGGCACGGCCGCGATTTCTGGCTGATCAGTCCGCAGCGCGCGGTGTTGACCAGGGATCGTCTGAACGATGCGTTGAACGGCAGCGGCCGGATTTTTGACACGGCTGCCGCGTATCGGCGTGCGGTCGATGAGCGCTTGTTTCATCTCGGTGAAGTGCGTTACGGCGCGTTGATGGATACCTTGATCCAGTTGCGTCAGCCGCAGTTGTCCAAGCGGCCCAATGAAGACAGTTTGTCCGATGCATTGACCGAAGCGCTGCCGCCCTTGTCCGCCGATCTTCTCGGCGATGTGGCCGATGCGATGAGCCAGTTGGAAGAGTACCGCCAGCAACTGGCCGAATTGAGTGCATTGCGCAAGGCAATCGAACAGTTCAACCGCCGCTATTGCGTGTATGCGCGCATCCGGGCGCGGCGCGCTGCGCGTGTGCTGCGCAGCGCGCACAGCAGTTTCGATCACGCCAGCCGCGATTTGAACGAGGCGAAGGCGGCGCTGGACGCCGCGCAGCAGGACGAGCTACAACGGCGGCAACGGGTGGAAGAATTAAGCGGCGCTTTGTTGCGCGATCGCGCCGCGCTGGAAGAATTGCAAGCCGATCCGGTCATGCGCGATGCACGCCGGCTGGAAGAAACCGAACGCAACGCGGTCGAACGTGAGCGCGATGTCGATGCCGCCGAGAGCGCGCTGAAAATTGCCGCGCAACGCTTGCAACGCGAGAGCGAGGCGACGCGCGCGGCAGAGGCGCAGACCGCGCGCGCACAACAGACGCTCGCCGCGACGCTGGCGCAGGCCGCGCCGCTGGCGCAGAGCGCAGGCATCGCCGACACCGATGATTATGCAAAGGCGGTATTGTTGTTTGCCGCGCCGCGCCAATTGGCCGATGCCGATGCCATGCAGTTCCGTGCCGCGCAACAGGCGCTGCGCGAACTGGCTGCACGACGCCGCACGCATCTGGCGCAAATGCAAAAGCGTCTGCGCATGCTGGAGAGCGCCGAGCGCGAACACGCGCAAGAGCAGCGCCAGCGCAATGAGCGTGCCGACGAACTGGAAGATGCCGCAGCACAGGTCGCGGCCGCCGAACTCGCAGTCGAGCAATGCGGCGCTGCATTGATCGACGGCTGGCAGCGTCATTGTGCCGGTTTGCGCCAGTTGCAGATGGCCGACGCCGAGGCGATGCTGGCCGCATTGGCGGAATGGGTTGCCAACCTCGACGGCGACAACCCGGCGCGCGCCGCACTGCATCGCGCACAGCAGCAGGCAAGTCAACGCCTGGCCGGGCGCGATGCCGAATTGCGCCAGCACACCCGCACGCTGGAGGCCGAACGCGCCACGCTGCACAGCGAGCGCGAGCGGCTCGAACGCGGCGAGGACAAGACGCCGCCCGCGCCGTATCAGCGCGGCGCGCATGCACGCCACGACCGGCCGGGTGCGCCGCTGTGGCAATTGATTGAATTCCGTGAACGCGTGAGCGATGCGCAACGTGCCGGACTGGAAGCCGCGCTCGAAGCGGCCGGCCTGCTCGATGCCTGGGTGGCGCCGGACGGCGTGCTGCTGGATGCGGACACCTTCGACACCCTGCTGGTGCCGCGCACGATGCGCCCGGCGTCGCTGTCCTATTGGCTGGCGCCGGTGGAGGGCGCCGCAGTGGCATCCGATGTCGTCACGCAAATCTTGCGCGGCATCGCGTGCGGCGACGACGATAGCGATTCCGCCGAGGCATGGATCGCGCCTTCGGGCCAGTTCAGGATCGGCCCGGCGCGTGGCGCGTGGACCAAGCCGGCGGCCGAATACATCGGCTTCGCCGCACGCGAGGCGGCGCGCTTGCGGCGCTTGCGTGAAGTGGCAATAGCCATCGACGCCATCGACATGCAATTGGCAGAAGTGCGGCAACAGCAGGAAGAGGTCGCGCAACAACAACAGCAGGCCATCGAAGAATGGGAGCAGGCGCCGGCCGATGACGCATTGCGCGCCGCGCAGGTCGACGCGCTCGGTTTTGAAAAGCAGCGCCGCAACGCCGCCGAAAAACTGGCGCAGGCCGATGTGCGCCTGATCGCGGCCGAACGGCGCTGGCGCGATGCGCGCGAATCGCTGGCGTTCGATGCCGAGGACTTGCACCTGCCGACAGCAATGGATGCGCTGACGCAGATCGAACATACATTGGGTGATTTCGAGAGCGCGCTGCAATCGCTGATGCTTGATGCGCAAACGGTGCGGCACGCGCTGCCGGAAGGCGATCGCCAGCGCGACCGCGAAGCCGAAGCGTGCGCCGATGTCGAAGCGCGCACCGAAAATCTGGCCGAGCGTCAGGGCGTCGCCGCAGAGATTGCGGCGCGCTTGCAAGTGTTGCGCGCATCGGTCGGCGCCAAAGTCGAGGAGTTGAGGCAGCGGCTGGCGGCGACGCGGCAAGCGGTCATCGACGGCGACAAGAAATTGAAAGCGGAAAGCGAATCCTTGCGCGCCGCCGGCGAACAACGCGCGCGCAGCGAGCAGCGGGTCGAAGACAGCGGCGCCTTGCTGGAAGAACGCAGCGCCGCACGGCAGCGGGCGGTGGCCGACGTGCAGGCGTTCGCCGCGACCGGCTTGCTGGCGCTCGCCTTGCCCGACCTGGAGCAGCCCGAACAAGGCGCGCCGTGGACCATCGAGGCAGCGTTGACGCTGGCCCGTCGCGCCGAGCAGGCGTTGCAGGATATCCATGCCGAGGATGTCGACTGGAGCCGCATTCAGAACGCGGTCTCCACCGATTACACCGAACTGCAACGCGCGTTGAGCGCACTCGGTCACCAGGCGCAGATGGACACCAGCGACTACGGTCTGATCGTCGCCATCGTCTACCAGAACCGGCCGGAACGTCCCGATCTGATCGAGGCCCGCATCACCGATGAAATCACGCAGCGCCGCGAGTTGCTGACGATGCGCGAGCGCGAAGTGCTGGAGAACCATTTGCAGGCCGAAGTCGCCGCTGCGGTGCAACGGCTGTTGCAGGATTCCGAACGGCGGCTGGCGAACATCAATGCCGAATTGCAAAAGCGGCCGACCTCGACCGGCGTGCGTTTCCGTCTGGTCTGGCAGCCCTTGCCCGAAGGGAGCGCCGGCGCGCCGGTCGGGCTGGACGCCGCGCGCAAACGCTTGCTCAACACCAGCGCCGATGCGTGGTCGGCCGACGATCGCAAGGTGGTCGGCGACATGCTGCAAAATCGTATCGCCGCCGAGCGTGTTCGCGTCGATGCCGAGGGCGGCGGCAGCCTGCTCGACATGCTGTCGCATGCGCTGGACTATCGCCGCTGGCACCGCTTCCGCGTGCAGCGCTGGCAGGACGGTCAATGGCGTCCGCTGTCGGGGCCGGCGTCGAGCGGCGAGCGCGCGCTTGGACTCACGGTGCCGCTGTTCGCCGCCGTCTCCAGTTTCTACAGCCACGGCGATTATGTGTATGCGCCGCGGCTGGTGCTGCTCGACGAAGCGTTCGCCGGCATCGATGATGCGGCGCGCGCGCACTGCATGGCGCTGGTGCGTGAATTCGACCTCGACTTCGTGATGACCAGCGAACGCGAATGGGCCTGCTATGCCGAATTGCCCGGCGTGTCGATCTGCCAGTTGCAGCGGCAAGAAGGCATCGATGCGGTGTACGTATCGCGCTGGACCTGGGACGGCCGCGCGCGCCGCGCCGAAGCGGACGGCGCACGGCGATTTCCGGCGCTGGCATGAGCCGCCGCGAACGCCTGCAACGCCTGCTTGGCGGCGATCAGCTGAGCGCTCTGCGCGCGCGATTGCGCAGCCGTTACGAGCGCGGCGCCGAATCCGGCATCATTACACTGATGCAGTTGTCGCAACCCGAGCGGGCGGCGCTAGCCGGCCTGCTGGGACGCCCGCTACGCCAAGCCGCTTCGATGCGCATCGATATCGAGGCGCTGGATACGGTATTGCGCCACGCTGGGCTGGCCGACTCCTTGCGCGACGCGCTGGAAATACTCGACGGGCCGATCATGAACCGGGCCGCCGAGCGTGCCTCGTTACAGGATCGATGGGACGGCGTGCGCCGCGCTTGCCGGGGGCAATTGGCGATGTTGCTGGCGGATGCCAAGAGCCTGGGTTTGCTCAAGCGGCTGACGCGCAACGATCCGGATAGCGCCGCCCGGCTATGCGACGCGGCGCATTGTGTGCTGCTGCGCCTGCCGGCAGCCGGGATCGCGCGCTCGCGGCTGGCGGCCGAAGCGCTCGGTGATGCGCATGCGCTCGATGCCGGCCGGCCGGTCGCCACGCTGGTGCTGGCCGTGCTGCGCCGGCAGCGCGATCGTGACGAGGCAGACGATACGCAATACGAAGAAAGCGCGCGCGCCCTATGGGCCGATGCCGGCGTGCTGGTCAATGAATTGGCGCGGCCCGCACTCTTTCTGAACCTGCCTGTCGCCGGCGCTGCTCTTGCACCCGGCAAACCGGGCTACCTGTCGCTGCGCGAATTGCTGCGTGCACCGCCGTCTTGGGATGTCGTGGGGCGCACGGTATTCGTGTGTGAAAACCCGAACCTCGTTGCCATCGCCGTCGATGGGCTGGGCGAGCGCTGCGCGCCGCTGGCATGCACCGACGGCATGCCGGCGGCAGCGCAGCGCACATTACTGGCGCAACTCGCCGCCGCCGGCGCACATCTGTGTTATCACGGCGATTTCGATTGGCCGGGGCTGCGCATCGGCAATTGGGTGATGCGCCGGTTCCGTGCACAGCCATGGCGTTACCGGGCGCAGGATTATCTGGCCGCTGCGGGTGAGGCCGACAACCGCCGGCGCGTTTTGGGGGCTGATCTGTGCCACGCCGATTGGGATGTGGAACTGGCTGCGGCGATGCAGACTTGTGGCCGCGCGATCGATGAAGAGGCGATGGCGGATGTCTTGCTGGCCGATTTGGCAGTCGGGCGATCGCCTGAAAATTCGCGGGAATAAAGGATCGCAAGTCTGGATGGCGTGTTTTACTATTGCAAGGTTTTTTCGTCCTTCATGACAATATCGGGCGGCCAGGGGCGGCGCACAGCCTGCTGTCCCACCGCACTTGTATAATCCTAGATTCGGCAGTTGACCGCTCACTTTCGTCTGAAGAGCCGCATGAACATTCATTTTTATTCGTTCGATAACGTTCACCGATTAGGTGAGAGCGCTACAGGCACGATTGCACACTTTTCCGGTCCTCTGGCGGTGGAGCGGGGAATTCAGGCGACATGTCGCCTGCCCGCGCAACGGT
>CAMLDH010000101.1 GCA_946478765.1 uncultured Oxalobacteraceae bacterium
CGGCATCATGGTCGGCCTGGGCGAAACCGACGAAGAAATCCTGCAAGTGATGCGCGACCTGCGCGCGCATGACGTCGACATGCTGACCATCGGCCAGTATCTGATGCCGTCCGGCGACCATCTGCCGGTGCGCCGCTATGTGCATCCGGATACCTTCAAGATGTTCGAGGAAGAAGCGTACAAGATGGGCTTTGCGCATGCGGCAGTGGGCGCGATGGTACGTAGTTCATACCATGCGGATCAGCAGGCGCATGAGGCTGGCGTGGCGGTGGATGCGGTCAAATAAACTACGCAGGTACGCACAGTTTTTTGAGAGCGGACGCACCGCCCTCTCGGTGCGTCCGCTCTTCAACGTTGGCTCGTCAGGAACAGATGGGGCGTCGGCGCTTCCTCCACTGAAGACGGAAATTCCTGCGGCTCAAAAATCACCGTGTTCGCAATATCGAAAATACGCGTCGCGTCCGCCTGAATCCGCTGCACCACTTTCACATTCTTTTCGCTGAGGCCGGCTTCATGCAACAGAAAATCCGTGTCGGCCAGAATCGCGGACGCCGGATTTTTCAAATCGCATTGAGCGACCCGCTCAACACTTTCCCGCAGTCGCGCCGCCGCAGCCAATGCGCTGTGCTGGTGCATCAGATCGGCGAAGGCCCTCTTCAGGCGCAACTGGGTACGGATACGGGCCTTCAATATGCTCGGCACGGCCGGTTTGGTGATGTAATCGACGGCACCCGCCTCCAGGCCGTGCACTACGTCGCCGACATCGTCATTACCGGTCAGAAAAATAACCGGGATATCGCGCGTAGCCGGGTCAGCCTTCAACTGTCGGCATACTGCATAACCGTCCATTTCCGGCATTGACACATCCAGCAGAATCAAGTCTGGCCGCTTCTTCGATTGCGCGATCTGGAGCGCCTGACGGCCCGATTCCGCCGTTTCGATTGCATACTCGTTTTTGAGCATCATCGCGATCATTGCGACATTGACCGGCACGTCATCCACGATCAGCACAGTTGATCCGCCCAGCTTTTCTTCCACGTCGGCCGCATTCACCAAACCGAGCACCCGGTCGCATGCCGCTGTATCCAATGATGTCGGCATGAATGCCGGGCCCAGGATGCGCTGCATTTTGCCGGCGAGGTCCCGCACCGTGTAGGGCTTGACCAGATATTCCGACGCGCCTGCCTCGACCGCGATGCGCATCCGTTCAGGGTCGGTTATCGCGGTGACCAGAACGAAAGGCAAACCTGTGCGCGCCGGTTCGCTGCGTATCCAGCGTAACAGTGCAATGCCATCGAGACTGCTCATGGCCCAATCGGAAATCACGGCGGCAACAGGCTCCGCTTGCAGAATATGGATTGCCTCTAAACCATTGGCCGCCAGCAAAATATGGGGGAAACCGATGTCGCGCAAGGCCGCAGCGACCGAATGCCGCATCGTCCATTGCTCATCGACAACCAATATCGGGAGTTGTTTGTGCATGTCAAATCTCTCAGTTCTCAGTAAAAAAAATCGGGGTGGGCGACGCGCCGACGGCATTTCTGAGAATAAGCGGGCAGCGTCTCACAAGCAAGGTGTTCAGGTTGCCCTTGCAGGAAACACTCCGTCAATCCCATAATCATGGCTGAGCGGCCCATCCTGCCAAGATTGACAGGCCCGGAATGATCGAAACGATGCTAGCAGGAAACAATACGCGATGCGCGCAAGACAACGAAGTCGGGCGTGTGAATGGCGTGTCGAAATAGCGCTGAGGAGTGCAACTTATCAAGCTGGAAAGCACTCTTATTGTTCTGATAATTTCCAATGAACCCTCCTGCATTTATTAACGCACTGGACACGCGCGGCAAATAAAAACATGGCGCCATCTGTCCTCCCCCTGTAAAGGCAAATCCAGTTCTCCCATGATCCGCGCGAAGCCTTTGTCGTTGAACCAACTGATCTGGGTGTGTGCAATCACCCTGTCGTTGCTGTTCGCACAGTTCGCCGGACAATATCATCGTATTGAACATACGCAATGGCGCGGCGATGCCAGCCTGCATCGGCTGGTGCAATTATCATCCGATGGCGACGACAACAAGAGCCATTCCTGCCTTACTTTTGATGCGACGACATTGGCCGATGCCTTGGGTGCGGCACCGCCCGTTGCGCTGCTGCTCGAAGGCACGCATCTCCTGGCGCAATGGATCGCCTTCATTTCCTGGGATGCGCCGGTCGCGCATCATTTCCTGTCACGCGCACCGCCTGTTTTTCACTGACTTTCCAGCATCGAATCCTGACGCTTCTTGCGCAGGTGCTGTCTCTTTTTAAATCAAAGAAGGTGAAAACCATGTTGAAAAACACCGTTTTGGCAACGGCGTTGGCGGCCGCATTCGGCACGCCGTTGTTGGCATTTGCAGCGGACGATCATGAATTGGCGCAGATCCGCGCCGACATCAAGCAAATGAAGGAAAGCTACGAAGCGCGCATCCAGGCGCTGGAAAAGCGCCTGCAGGAAGCGCAAGCCAACACTGCGCCGGCGCCGCCTCCAATCGCGGCCGCGCCGGCGCCCATGCCTGCTGCTGCAAAATCGTCGTCCAATATGTTCAATCCAGCAGTATCGCTCATCCTGGGCGGCACTTATGCCAATCTGTCGCAGGATCCGAACCAGTACCGGATACAGGGTTTCATACCGGGCGGCGATGAAATCGGGCCGGGCCGGCGCAGCTTCAATCTCGGCGAATCGGAGTTGACGCTGAGCGCGAATATCGATCCGCAGTTTTCCGGCAGGCTGACGTTTTCGCTGACGCCGGAAAACGAAGTCAGCGTCGAAGAAGCGTTTTTCGAGACGCAGGGATTGTCGAATGGCATCAACCTGAAAGCGGGACGCTTCCTGTCGTCGCTCGGCTATCTGAATGGCCAGCATGCGCATACTTGGGATTTCGTTGATGCGCCACTCGCGTATCAAGCGTTTTTCGGCGGCCAATACAAGCCCGACGGCGTCCAGGCCAGATGGCTGGCGCCGACCGAGCGCTTCTTTGAAGTCGGCGTCGAGGCCGGCAATGGCAGCGCCTTTCCCGGCAGCGATCGCAATAAAAACGGCTTCGGATCCGTCGCGCTGATTGCCCATGTCGGCGACGATATCGGCGACTCTGCCAGTTGGCGCGCCGGCCTTTCCTACTTGAGAACCAGCGCAGCCGACCGAGCCTATGGCGATGTCGACAGCACGAATACCGATGTGACGAATGCATTCAGCGGCACATCGCATACCTGGGTGGCGGACGGCATTTATAAGTGGGCGCCGCACGGCAATGCCGCGCACACCAATTTCAAGCTGCAAGGCGAATATTTCCGGCGTAGGGAAAGCGGCACCCTCACCTACGACACGCAGGCGCAGTCGCTCGGCACCGCAGCAGGCGCTTACGCGTCGGCGCAGTCCGGCTGGTATCTGCAAGGCGTCTATCAATTCATGCCTGCATGGCGTGTCGGATTGCGCTACGACAAACTATATTCCGGCACGCCGGATATCGGGCTGGTCAATAACGGCAACTTGAGCGCAGCCGATTTCGCGCGCCTCGCTTCCTACCATCCGTCGCGCAGCACCTTGATGTTCGATTATTCGCCATCGGAATTCAGCCGCTTCCGCGTGCAGTTCGCGCGCGACCGCGCACGGCCTGACGCCATCGACAATCAAATCCTGCTGCAATACATCATGAGTCTGGGTGCGCACGGCGCGCACACATTCTAGGAGCCCGCAATGAAACAATTATTTTCCGCATTCATCGGCGCGGCGTTCGCGCTGATCGCGCTACCCTCGCACGCCGCACTCAATGTCCTTGCGTGCGAACCGGAGTGGGCTGCCTTGGCAACCGAGCTCGGCGGCGACAAGGTGAAGGTATCGAGCGCCACCACCGCGTTGCAAGACCCGCATCGGATTGAGGCACGACCGAGTTTGATCGCACGTACCCGCAATGCCGATCTACTGGCATGCACCGGACTGGAACTGGAGGTGGGCTGGTTGCCGATTCTGCTGCAGCAATCGGGCAATCCGAAAATTGCGCCCGGACAGCCCGGCTACTTCGAGGCAGGCAATTATGTGCAACGCCTGGAAGTGCCGTCGCGCGTCGATCGCAGCGAAGGCGATGTGCATGCAGCCGGCAATCCGCACATCCAGCAAGACCCGCGCAACATTGCGCAGGTGGCTGATGCATTGGTCAAGCGCCTGAGTGAAATCGACCCCGCCAACGCGGCGTACTACCAAGCGCGCCACAAGGATTTCGCGGCACGCTGGAATGCGGCGATGACAAAATGGGCGCAGCAGGCGGCGCCTTTGAAAGGCGTGGCGATCGTTGAGCATCATAAAAACATGGAGTATCTGATCCACTGGCTCGGCTTGCATCAGGTCGGAACGCTGGAGCCCAAGCCGGGCGTCGAACCGAGCGCAGCACATCTGTCGGGACTGCTGAATCAGTTGCAGCATCAGCCTGCCAAGATGGTGATCCGCGCCGCCTATCAGGATGGCCGCGCATCGCAATGGCTGTCCGAGCATGCGCATATTCCTGCCGTCGTTTTGCCCTTTACCGTGGGTGGCGATGACAAGGCAAAAGACCTGTTCAGCGTGTTTGACGACACCGTGCAACGCTTGCTGGAGGCGGCGAAATGAATCCGGAATCGCTCGATTTGACGATCATTTTCCCCGCTCTGCTGGCGGGAATTCTGGTGCTGGTCACCCACGTGCCGCTCGGCGCGCAAGTGTTAAAGCGCGGCATTGTCTTCATCGATCTGGCGATTGCGCAGATCGCGGCACTCGGCGTCATCGTCGCCGGCATGGGCGATCTCGATCCGCAAGGCTGGCTGGTGCAGGTAGCGGCCGGCAGTGCCGCGGTGCTGGGCGCCTTCCTGCTGACATGGACCGAGAAGCGCTGGCCGGAAGTGCAGGAAGCGCAGATCGGCGTCATGTTCATTCTGGCCGCAACCGGCGGCCTGCTGTTGCTGGCACACAATCCGCACGGCGGCGAACACCTGCGGGACCTGCTGTCCGGGCAGATCCTGTGGGTGCGTTACGAGCAGTTGATCATACCGGCGATCGGCACCGCATTCGTGGGTGCCGTGCTGGCGTTGCTCAAGGAGCGGCTGGGCCGGCTGGGATTCTATTTGCTGTTCGCGCTGGCGGTCACCGCGTCGGTCCAGCTGGTCGGCGTCTATCTCGTGTTCGCGAGCCTGATCGTGCCGAGCCTCGGCGTCAGGAATTATGCGGCGCCGAAGCGTTTGCCGCTCGCGTACGGGATCGGTTTCGGCGGTTACGCGGCAGGCCTGGTGCTGTCGACGCTGTTCGATCTGCCGTCGGGTGCGCTGATTGTATGGTGCCTGGCGCTGTTGGCGATGCTGGTGTATGCCTGTGGTCCGGGTACCTCGGTCGACGCTCGCCAGTAGAACGAGCGCCGACAGGATGCTTGGGCGGGTCGCTCGATGCAGCTTCCGTATCAACCTCAACCGTGCCGGAACCAGGCATGCTTGCTCTTCTCGGTCTCGGTTTCGCGGGTCTCGGTCTCAGCCGTCGCAAGCGTGCCAACTAATCCGCGTAGCGCGAATTCCGGCACCACCGGCACAAATGAAAACGGGAGCCAAGGCTCCCGTTTTTTGTTTTCTGCGCTGATGAATTGGGCAAAATAAAAAGGCGCCGTCGGCGCCTTTCAATCGAATGCTGGAACCATCATGCAGCCAGCGCTTTTTCCAGCAACTGATGCAGGGCAGCGAACTCGGGTTCGCCGACATAGCGCTTGATGACGTTGCCATCCTTGCCGATGACAAAGGTGGTGGGCGTCAGTGCCACGTTGCCGAACGATTTCGCCAATTCCCCTTGCGCATCGAATGCGACCTTGAAAGGAAGATTGCGCGTCTGCGCATAGTTCACCACGTAGTTCGGCGCATCGTAGCTCATCGCAACGGCGACGAACTCCAATCCTTTGTTCTTGTACTTGTTATAGGTTTCCACCATCTGCGGCATTTCATGCACGCAAGTCGTGCAACTGGTGGCCCAGAAATTGACCATCACGACTTTGCCGCGCAGGCTTTGCGACGTGATTTTTTCGCCGCTCAAGCTGGTGAAGGTCACATCCGGGGCCGCCTTTTGCGCGAACAGGGAGAAATACCCGGTTACGGCAATAGCCAAAACAACTACAGCCGCAAACACCTTTATCCAGGTGTTGCCGCGCGGTGTCGATGGGGTGTCGGTAGGCATGGGCGAGTCCGTTTTTGCGTGGCGTTCAGTGATATGCGCATTATAGTCGCCCGACGATGCGTGTGCTGACGGCGCCGCTCCATCCACGTTAGCCGGTTTTCCGGGACAGAAAATGGCCGGCCGCATGCGGCATGTTCAGGGGCGCAGGATGTCAGGCCGCATTGCTCAATTGCTTCAATTCGTCATCGCTGATGTATTCAAACACCTTGATCACTTTACGCACGCCGCTCACGCCACGCGTGACTTCGGCGGCCATCTGTCCTTCGCGCGGCGTGACGCGTCCCATCAGATACACGACACCGCGTTCGGTCACCACCTTGATCGAATTCGCCTGCAGATCCTTGGTGTCGACAAACGATGCCTTTACCTTGCCGGTGATCAGCGAATCATTCGAGCGCGCGGTGAAGTTCGACAAGCCGGAGACTTCCATTTCGTTGGCGACTGACTGCACGCCTTCGATCGCGGACACTTCGCGTTCGACCGCCTGCTTCATGGCGTCATCCCGCACTTCGCCGGTCAGCAATACCTTGCGATTGAAACTGGTGACATTCACGTGGCCTGCATCGCCCACCAGTCGGGACACGCGGGTCTCGCCTTTCACGATGATTGCCTTGTCTTCGGTTTGCGCGCCGAAAGTGCGCCGATCGGTTGCGGCCAGCGTTCCCACCACCGCGCTGCCCACCGCCAATTCGATACAGCCTTGCAAACTGACCACCACTGCGCCGCACAGGACGATCGTTGCCAAAGGGCGTTGCCAAACAGTCGACTTAATCATTTGCATCTCCTCCAAAAAGCGCGACATCGATGCCGTCGCATAAACAATGAATCGTCAACAAATGGACTTCCTGAATGCGGGCCGTACGATCATGCGGCACGCAAATATGCACATCGGCATCAGTCAGCTTCTTGCCGATCGCGCCACCGCCCTTGCCGGTCAATGCGACGATACGCATGTCGCGTTCGAGCGCCGCATCGATGGCCGCCAGCACATTGCCTGAATTGCCGGAGGTCGAAAACGCCAGCAGCACGTCGCCCGATTGCCCGAATGCCTGCACCTGCTTGGAAAATATCTCCAGATAGCTGTAGTCGTTGCCGACCGCCGTCAAAATCGACGTGTCGGTCGTCAGCGCCAACGCAGGCAGCGGCAGGCGCTCGCGCTCGAAACGTCCGACCAGTTCGGCGGCAAAATGCTGACAGTCGGCGGCGGACCCGCCGTTACCACAAGCCAATATCTTGTTTCCGTTAGACAATGCTGTAAACATGAGTTCCACAGCTTCTGAAATTGGCTGCGCAAGGACGGATGCGGCCTGGATCTTGAGTTCGGCACTTTCATGGAAGTGCGCAAGGATGCGTTGATTTGTCATAGTGTGGGCGATTATAGTGCAGTCATGCAAGAAGTAAGGTGCGGCAGGTAGGGCGTAAAACAGATCTTATGCTTCGATTGCATTTTTCAACCAGGTCAGCGTATCGCCATCGATGGCCACCACGTCGAACCGGCACGCGGGCGGCATTTTAAAGCGTTGCAAATAAAATTGGGCAGCAATGATCAGCCGCCGCTGTTTGGCCGCAGTAACGCTGGCTGCAGCGCCGCCGTGGCACGTATCGGCGCGCTTGCGGACTTCGACGAAAACCAGCGCGCCGTTCTCTTGCATGATCAAGTCGATTTCACCGCCCTTGCAGCGGAAATTGCGCTCTCGCAGTTTCAGTCCGTGTTGCGCCAGATGCGCCAGCGCCGCATCCTCGCCGGCTTGTCCACGGATTTGCCGGTCGGTGCGCGGCCGCGCGAAAGCATCGAACAGTCCCATTTAGCGATCGCCTTTCACGGCGCGTCGACCAGCGGCGCCACGATGCCGTCCTGATAAATCGCCGTTTGCTCAATGCGCTCGAAACGGGCCGGGCCTTTACCGAAATTGACCGTCAGTTTTCCAGTCACGCCATCGAGTTCAAAATTGGTACGGTTCGCGGCGATTTCGCGCGCCACGCGATAAGCATCGATGCCAAGCGCATACAGGCGCGCCAGGTCGGCGCTGCGCGCTTCATCGTCGCCGACGATGAGGCGCGGATAAATCGCCACTGCGGGATGATCCGGCTGCAATTGCCACGGAATATCCAGCAGGCGCACGCCATTCAGCTCCATCATGGGCTCGGCGTTTTGCCAGTCCTGCCACGCCAGCGGATTGAGCTGCGAGGTACCGTACACTGCAAGATCGGCGCCGATCGCCAGCCGCAATTGTGCGGTCTGGCCGGCATCGAGCGCGGCAAACAGCAGCGCCGGACTGTCCGCCTGCAGACGTTTTTTCAATTGCACCAGACTGCGCGCGCTTAAATACCCGTCTGAGATGCTGAGTTCCATCGGCTGCGATACCAGTCCCAGGGTCCGCCATTGCGCAGCGAATGCCTTGGCGGCACGGCGCTGCCACGCGACATTGGTCGAGACGACAAATGCCTTGGCGGCCGTTTGGTCGGCGCCGACCAAGTCGGCAACTTGTCGCGCTTCATCTTCGATCGACAAACCGATTGCCAGCATCTGCGGCGGCAACGCTATGTCAGCGTCGCCCGCCGTGTCCGGCCGCGCCAGCGCGATGGACGGCTTGCTGACCTTGCCGCTTTGCGCGATGGCGGCCACTTCACTGCGCGCAAGCGGGCCGATCACCATATCGAAGCGCCCAACCGCATCGGCATAGGCCGCCAACACATCTTGCGCCGTCCCATCGGTTTCGATTACGCCGATCGACATGCCATCCTTTTCGCGCTCATACGCCGCCTGCACGCCGGCGCGCACCGCCTCGGCTGCAGCGCCGAGCGTAGCGGAACGCAATGGAAGCAGCAAACCGACGCGAACCGGGACTGGTCCGGTCGCGGTCGTCACGGGCGGCGGCGCTTCGGAAGCGGGCGCAGCGCCGGAAATTTCCGGCGGCAGCGCGAGATCGTTTTGCGTTATCCGCGGCACGGGACTGGACGCGGGTGCCTGTGCAGCGATGCCAATGACGGACGGCATGGTGCCGATTGCCGCCGCGACAGTTGTATTTGCCTGCGTAGCGGGGCACAATCCGCTCAGTGCCGTTGCCAGCACCCACACTTTTGCCAATTTGTACAACATCCCACCTCCTGATGACCCAGCCGACCGTCAATTTGCCCGCCACCATACCGATCATGAGCGAGGTGTCCCAACAGACTTATCCGGCCTCCACATTATATGTGGTGGCAACGCCTATCGGAAATGTCGGCGATATCACCCTGCGCGCTCTGCATGTGCTGTCGATGGCCGATGCGGTGGCGTGCGAAGACACGCGCAACACCGCCCATCTGTTGACGCGTTACGGCTTGTCAAAAAACCTGATCGCGGCGCACGAGCATAACGAACGCGAAGTCGCGGACAAATTGATCGCCCGTCTGCAGGCCGGCGAGCGCATCGCGCTGGTGTCCGATGCCGGCACACCGGCCGTATCCGACCCCGGTGCGCGCATCGTGGATGCGGTCAAGGCCGCGGGACTGCGGGTATTGCCCTTGCCCGGCGCATCGGCCGCCGTCACCGCGCTATCGGCCAGCGGACTGATCAACAGCCAATTTTATTTTGTCGGTTTCCTGCCGGCGAAAGCGAAGCAACGCGATATCGCTTTGGCGCAGCTGCGCGGTGTCGCCGCGATCCTGGTGTTTTACGAAGCGCCGCACCGCATTGTCGATACGGTCCAGGCCTTGGCCGCCGCATTCGAACCCACGCGCCACATCGTGTTTGCACGTGAATTGACCAAGCTGTTTGAAGAAATCCATCGCTGCCCCTTGCCGGAAGCGGCGGCATGGGTGATGGCGGACGCCAATCGGCAAAAAGGCGAGTTCGTCGTATTGGTCGACGGCGCGCCGGCCGCGATCGAAAGCGATGACGCGGAAGCCGAGCGCATTCTGTCGATTCTGCTTGCGGAATGCCCGGTCAAACAAGCGGCCACGCTCGCGGCGCAGATCACCGGACAGAAAAAGAATGCGCTGTATGAAATGGCGCTGCGGATGAAAGCGCAATGAACGAGGCAGGCCATTCAACTGCCATCCAGAATCTTACCGTTGCACCACCAGCGGTTTCGACAACCCCGCATCCTGCGCCTGCTGTGCAGCGTGGTCGGCATCACCCCGCGTTGCGAATGGCCCACTGTATAGCCGGTAAAACACGCCATACTCCGCTACCTCAATCGGGGGCAACGTACTCGCCCATTTTTGCGACAAATTGCTGCGCACCGCTTCCGCATTGGTCGCTTGCGCGTAAGCGCCGAACTGCAGATAAAAACCGTTGACGGATGAGGTATCGGCAGCAGAGGCAACTACAAGGGGTGTCGCAATCGCCTGCTGCACTTGCGTGGCTGCAGCATTCGGGCTGGCGATAACGACATTCGCGGACGGTGCGGAAACCGCTGTCGCAGCAGCATTCGCGGATTGTTGTAATTGTTGCGATTGTTGTGATTGAAGTAGGCGGCCTTGTCCCACCAGCGCTCAGGCGGACCGCTGAGGAAGTGCAGCGAGCGAAGCATGTCCCATGAGCGCGCCGATTCGACCTTGATCACGTCCGCGCCCATGTCGGCGAGCAGCCGCG
>CAMLDH010000102.1 GCA_946478765.1 uncultured Oxalobacteraceae bacterium
GGCTTTCGCCGCGGAGTAGCGCGCCTGCACGATATGGATGATGGCCCGTAGCACTCGTGCCTGCGAATGCGTCGGGTCGCGCTCGATCACGCGTGTCAGGTCTGCAAGCGCGCCGGAGAAATCATGCCGGAACTGGCGCAGGCTCGCGCGCAGCGCTTGAACGTCAATCGGCGGTTCGGGCAAATCCCACCACGGCGCAAGCGCGGCTTGCGCGTATCCCAGGTAGCGCGGGTCACCCTCCTCGGCCACCAATGCGTAATAGCGTCGCGCCAAACGCACTGCGACGTCGACATTGCGCGGGTTGCGCTGCAATTCCGCACGCATCTGCGCCATTTCACGTGCAATCGAATCGTTGGGTTTGAATGGCAAATGCTCCAACACCTGGGCGTCGGACTTCGGAACATAGGGGGCGGCGATGACAGTGCCGGCAAACATCGCCAGGCAAGCCGGCAAAAGGTACAAACGAAGGGGCATCGCGTGATCCAGAATACGGCCAAGGGGGAAGGCCGAAAGCCGTGCATCATAACAATACGATGTAGCTGGTGCAATTGTATGAGAGGTGGTCCTGGTACCGAAATTCCATTCAGAAACAGCGTTGCAAAAATCCTCTGCGGCAGATACGTGGAGGTCAACGTCAGGTGTTGCTCAAAGCAGCGATCGCGTCGCTCCAAATAAGCGCACATCATTGTTTTTTTGAAAACATTCTGTTTTTTGCAGGAAAGATGTCAACCGCTCACGCCCTGCGCCGTTATAACCACTGATTCATGCGAATCGTCTTTACTTAACATGCTAATTTGAAGGACTAAAAATGAAAAATTTGATCGCCGCCCTGGTTGCTGGTCTGTTCGCTGTTTCCGCTTTTGCGGCTAGCCACACTGCTGCACCTGCAGACGCACCTGCTGCATCCGCAGAAGCTTCCGCACCAAAAGCCAAGAAAATGAAAAAAGCCAAGAAAGCCAAGAAAGCTAAAGCAGCTAAAGCAGCTGAAGCCTCCGCTTCTGCTTCCAAGTAATTGGCAGTTTAGCTGTAATGAAAAGGCAGGCGCGTCCTGCCTTTTTTATTCGTCGCCGCTTGCTTGAGTTGCTTCGTTCTTGTCATTTTATACCTCGCATAAATCGGCTCACTTGCCCTGATTGCCAGTCATCGATATTGCACAATGTGCAACTCAATGAAGCCTGCCGCAAAATATCTGTGCTTTTCACAAAAAGCTTGTCAACCGGCAACCGCTGCTGCCGTTATTTGCAATGATTCATTTGAATCGTCGTTTTATAACCATATAAATTCGAAGGACTGCAAAAATGAAAAACCTGATCGCTGCCCTGATTGCTGGTCTGTTTGCTGTGTCCGCTTTTGCTGCCGCTGATGCCGCAGCGCCATCCGCTTCCGCTAAAGCGTCCGCACCGGCTGCTTCGGCACCTGCATCGGCATCGGCATCTGCTGACGCTTCCGCACCAAAAGCTAAAAAAGCAAAGAAAGCCAAGAAAGCATCTGCTTCAGCTGAAGCTTCTGCTGCTGCGTCCAAGTAATCGGCAATTTAGCTGTAAGATAAAAAGGCAGGCGCGTCCTGCCTTTTTTATTTGCGCTTGCCATCAGCCCGACACTTCCCTCTATCATGCCCTGCCCCATGAATACATCGACTTCTTTCTTTCGTAGCGTTGCTGCGACCATTTTCGTCTTTGCGACAACCGCCACTGCATCTGCCCAACAGGGGCCGATATTTCCAGTGATTACCCTGAGCGCCGGCATGCATGTAATTAAGGCGGAAGTTGCCGCGACTGATGCGGAACGCCAGCAAGGCCTCATGCTGCGCGAAAAAATGGCGCAGAATGAAGGTATGCTGTTTGTATTCCCGGCATCGGCCGAGGTGTGCATGTGGATGAAAAACACGCTTTTGCCGCTATCGGTCGCCTTCATCGACGGCAACGGCAAGATCATCAATATCGAAGACATGAAGCCGCAGACCACCGATTCGCATTGCGGCAAGAAACTGGTGCGTTATGCGCTGGAGATGAACCAAGGCTGGTTCAGGCAAAAAAATATCAAGCCGGGCAACGTAATTGAAGGACTGCCGCGCGGGCAGTAAGCTATCGGAATTTCAGCGCGCTCTGGCTTTTTGCGCACAAACGACAAAAAACCGCATGACCAATGTCACGCGGTTTTTTTATTTTTCAGTCGATTTATCCCGAAAACCTGTTGCGGGATAAATGTATTTTTTAGGCCAGCGCTTTCAACGCAGCAGCCAGGCGACTCTTGTGGCGCGCAGCTTTATTCTTATGGATGATTTTCTTGTCGGCGATACGATCGATCGTGGACACAGAAGACAAGAACACTTGCGACGCTGCAGCCTTGTCACCTGCTTCAATCGCTTTACGGACAGCTTTGATTGCTGTGCGCAAGGTTGAACGCTGGCTCGAATTGTGAGCGTTTTGCTTGACTGCTTGACGAGCACGTTTGCGCGCTTGTGCGGTATTTGCCATGAATAATATTTCCTAAAACTTGATCGAATGCGCTCGCTGAGACGCAATGTGTGAGACAGGATTCTGCGAAGCTTCGGAGTATAACCGTTTTCTTCTAAATGAGCAAATCAGAACATCGCGTTGCAATAAGTTTGAAATGAAAAGGCTGCACATCCGGCAATTTTGGGCAATATATGCGTTTCCATTTTATGAAAAATCAAATACTCCCAAGTAGTATTTTAAATTTTCACATTGTTTCAGGGAGAAAATCCGTGGTTTTTCTATATACTCCAGATCGACGATAAAACCTCGCCTTTCCAATAGCCATGCTCGCACTGACACTCATGCGTAGCCCATCACGATAAACCCGAGCAGCTATAATTTCGCTCCATGAACTTGCTTAAAACGCTTGCGACCATTTCCGGCATGACGATGTTTTCTCGCGTGACTGGCATGATTCGCGACATTCTGATTGCACGCGCGTTCGGCGCGACGGCCTATACAGACGCGTACAACATCGCCTTTCGCATCCCCAATCTGTTGCGCCGGTTATTTGCCGAGGGGGCATTTTCGCAAGCATTTGTGCCGATTCTGGCCGAATATAAAATCCAGAAAGGCCATGCCGCCACCAAAGAATTGGCGGATCATGTCACGACGGTCCTGGTCTGGATACTTTTGTTTACCTGTCTTCTTGGCATTACTGCCGCACCGGTCGTTGTCTATTTAATTGCAACCGGACTGCAATCCACGCCCGAAGTATTCGAAGCTTCCGTGGTGATGACCCGGATCATGTTTCCGTATATCGGCTTCATGTCGCTGGTTGCACTGTCGGGCGGCATTCTGAATACTTGGCGCGAATTCAAGATTCCAGCCTTCACGCCGGTTCTGCTGAATTTGTCGTCGATCGTGGCATCCCTTTTTCTGGCGCCCTATTTGAAACAACCGGTATATGCATTGGCCATCGCGGTATTTGTCGGCGGTGTCTTGCAACTGGCCATTCAAATTCCCGCGTTGATCAAGATCGGCATGTTACCGAGCCTGGCTTTCAATCCCTTGTTCGCGTTGAATGACCCCGGCGTACGGCGGATTTTGCGAAAGATGGGACCTGCGGTTTTTGCCGTATCGGCAGCTCAGATCAGCATTATGATCAATACCAATATTGCGTCGCGCCTTGAACACGGCAGCGTATCGTGGCTGGGTTACGCAGACCGCTTGATGGAGTTTCCAACTGCATTGCTTGGCGTTGCCCTTGGCACCATTCTGCTGCCCAGTCTTTCCAAGGCGAATTCGGACGGCGACAAAACTGAATACTCGGCGCTACTCGATTGGGGCTTGCGCTTGACGTTTTTACTCGCGCTGCCATGTGCAGTGGCGCTCGCGGCGTTGTCGGAACCGTTAACCACCACGCTCTACTATTACGGTAAATTTGATGCGCAAGCGGTCAATATGACCGGCAAGGCCTTAATTGCGTACGGTGTCGGCTTGATCGGACTGATTGTCGTCAAAATACTTGCGCCCGGTTTTTATGCAAAACAAAACATCAGAACGCCTGTCAAAATTGCGATCGGCGTATTGATCGCATCGCAAATCATGAACTTGATTTTCGTACCGTGGATTGCGCATGCCGGCCTGGCACTCTCTGTTGGTTTGGGCGCATGTTTGAATGCGCTCTTCCTGTATGTCGGCTTGCGGCGTCACGGCATCTATACTGCGCGGCACGGTTGGGGAATGTTTTTCATCCGTCTCGCAGGGGCTTTATTCCTGATGGGCGGCGTCGCGTTGTGGAGCGCCGGCCACTACGATTGGATGGCGCTGCATCCGCTCAAACGCATTACTGCACTGGCAATCGTGATGGCAGCATGCATCGTTACCTATTTTGGCGCACTCCTTGCAATGGGATTTCGCGTGAAGGATTTCAAGCGCATCTCGGCCTGACACTGGCAGCCAGGCCATCGATAGCCGCCGATAGCAGTCTGGCCTTTCTTTGGTGACATCATGGTTATATGATGAGCACAATATGATGATTAGCTCCCTGGATTATTTCGCGTCGCTCGTGCAACAGGATGATTGCATCCCGCTGTTTGAGGCGGCCTTAGCAATTGCACAAGATAGCAACCCACAGCTCGATCTGGGTGCACCGCAAGCTGAAATCGATATACTGGCAGCGCGACTGCAACGCCGCTTGCCGTCCGATGCGTCCTCGATCCAGAAACTGCGGATGCTCAATCATTTCTTTTATCGTGAACTCGGCTTTGCCGGCAACGTCAACGACTATTACACGCCCGACAACAGCTATCTGCATCGCGTGATCAGCACACGGCGCGGCATTCCCATTTCGCTTGCGGTGGTGTACATGGAGCTGGCGCAGCAAATCGGCTTGAACGTCAAAGGCATTTCTTTTCCCGGTCACTTCCTGATGAAACTGTCGGTGCAATCCGGCGATATCATTCTGGATCCATTCAATGGCGCAAGTTTGTCCCGTGAGGACTTGGAAGAACGCCTGGAGTCTTTCCTGGAGCAGCAGGATTATCCAGCGGGAGCGGCGCTGGCAGCCTATTTGCAGGAAGCGCCGCCGCGGGGAATTCTGGTGCGCATGCTGCGCAACCTGAAGGCGTTGTTCCAGGAGCGCCAGCAATGGGACCGCTTGCTCGGGGTGCAAGAGCGGATGGTCATTTTGCTGCCGACTGAAATCAGTGAACGGCGCGACCGCGGATTGGCGTACGCAAATATGGAATGTCCGCAGGCCGCGCTGCAGGATCTGGAAGATTACTTGGCAGAACGCCCGTATGCGGCGGATGCCGATGTGTTGCGCGACAAATTGCCGGAGTTGCGCGATGCAATCAAGCGTTTGAATTAGACGCCCGAAACCGAGCGTTGCAAAAGTATCAGCCTTTGCTGCGCGCTTCGATCACTTCCCACTTCTCCAGATTTTCCAGCAGCAGCGCATCGATTTCAGCAAAACGCTGATGAAGCCGTTGCACTTCGCCCGTCTCTTGCCTGTATAAATCGGGGTCGGCCAGTTTTTCGGAAATGACCTTCTGTTCCGCCTCCAGTTGCGCGATCAAAATCGGCAATGCTTCCAGATCGCGCTGTTCCTTGTAGCTGAGCTTTTTTTGCTTGGCGGCAGGCGCTGGCGCCTCCTTGGCTTCCGTTTTCACATCGCCTTTGGCGGCGCCTTTTGCCGTCCCTGACGATGCGCTGGCTGGACGGACCCGCTCCCAATCGCTGTAGCCGCCTATGTATTCGCGCCACAGCCCGTTTCCTTCGGAAGCGATTACTTGGGTCACGACATTGTCCAGAAAGGTCCGATCGTGGCTGACCAGGAACACCGTGCCGCTATAGTCTTCCAGCAATTCTTCCAATAGTTCCAGCGTGTCGATGTCGAGATCATTGGTTGGTTCATCCAGCACCAGCACGTTGGCCGGTTTGGCGAACAATCGCGCCAGCAACAGACGATTGCGCTCGCCACCCGACAAGGACTTGACCGGCGAGCGCGCACGTTCCGGCGCAAACAGGAAGTCGTTCAAATAGGTCATCACGTGCTTGCGCTGGCCGTTGATTTCAACCCAGTCACTACCCGGCGCAATCGTATCGGCCAGACTGGCGTCTTCGTTCAATTGCGCGCGCATTTGATCGAAATACGCGACCTGCAATTTAGTGCCTTGGCGGATCGTGCCGGCATCCGCCTGCTCTTCACCTAAGATCAGTTTCAGCAATGTAGTTTTACCGGCGCCGTTCGGCCCGATCAAGCCCACCTTGTCGCCGCGCAGAATCGTCGCGGTAAAGTCGCGCACGATCACCTTGCTGCCGTAGCTCTTGTTGACGTCGGTCAGTTCGGCGACGATCTTGCCCGAGCGATCGCCGGTCGACACATCCAGCTTGACCTGCCCCTGCTGCTCGCGCCGCGCGCTGCGCTGCAGACGCAATGCTTCCAGTCGCCGCACCCGCCCCTCGTCCCGCGTGCGGCGCGCCTGCACGCCCTTGCGTATCCAGACTTCTTCCTGCGCAAGGAATTTGTCGAATTTTGCATTTTCGACTTCTTCGATTTCAAGCTGCTCGGCCTTGCGCGTTTGGTAGGTCGTGAAATTGCCCGGGAAAGAGAGCAAGCGCCCTCGGTCCAGTTCAATAATGCGGGTGGCGACATTGTCCAGAAAGCTGCGATCATGCGTGATGAACAGCACACTGCCCTTGTAATCGCGCAGCAATCCCTCCAGCCACAGGATCGACGTGAAGTCGAGATGGTTGGTCGGCTCGTCGAGCAGCAACACATCCGGCGCACTGACCAGCGCGCAAGCCAGCGCCACGCGCTTTTGCATCCCGCCCGACAAGGTGCCCATCAACCCATCCCTGGCAAGATTCAGACGATCAAGCGTGGTCTCCACGCGGTTGTTCAAGTTCCACGCATCTGCCGCATCGAGTTTGACCTGGATATCGTGCATCCGCTCCATCAGCGCATCGTCATTGTCGCCGCCGAATTGCCCGGTCAATGCTTCGTATTCCGTCAGCAAGGCCGGCAAATCGCCCAAGCCGGATGCAACCGCATCGAATACCGTCATGTCCGGTGCAAAATGCGGCTCCTGCTCTACATAGGCAATCTTGAGTCCCTGTTGCATCACCAGCAAACCGTCGTCCAGTTTCGACATTCCTGCAAGGGTTTTGAGCAAGGACGATTTGCCGGTACCGTTGCGGCCGATCAAGCCGACACGTTCAGTCGACTCAAGAGAAAATTCCGCATGATCCAGCAATGCAACGTGGCCAAATGCGAGTTGCGCATTGGAGAGAGAAATGACTGCCATAAATGCCTGATTGATATGGTCGATGCACTGAAAAGTGTGACCAATTAAATGAATGAAGCGTGTATTGTACCGATATGCGCATAGCTACTACCGTTCTTTGCTTATGTGTCGGCTATAATCTCGGACGTGACTTGAAAATAAACATCAGTCAAGTTGCCAGCGTCTCGCCGTAGTTCAATGGATAGAACAAGTGCCTCCTAAGCGCTAGATACAGGTTCGATTCCTGTCGGCGGGACCAAGTCAAAATTCTAAAACGCCTAATACAGTCCCAAAACCCGCGCCTTTCTTAGTGAATACGCGGGTTTTTCTATTTTGTGCCACCCCATGACATGCATTTACCGCCAAGATTTTGGGGGTGCATTTGATCAGATAGAGGCTCATGGCTGTGATTTCCTGTGTTGGCGTGCCTGTTCGAGTTTTTCGCACATGGCGGCGGTACCCGCAATCAAGCGTGGGCTGGCGCGGTTGAGCAGGTCGCCATCAATCGAGAACAGATTGCCGCGTCGTACTGCCGTCATCGTCGTATACGGCCTCCAGAGACTCACGCCGCCGCCAGTCTGGTTGCGTTGATCGCCGCTGATAATGGCTTCCGGGTCTTCCTGCAGCACCGCCTCGATGCCGACGTTGGGTGCCGCGATCGTCATCCCGGCAAAGATGTTTTTCCCGCCGCAAAGCCGAATCGAATCGCTGAGAATATGCTCGCCGTTGAGCGTGTAGAGCGGCTTGTCCCAGACTTGGTAAAACGTGCGCACCGGCGAGCGGTTAGCGTACTGCGCGGCCAAGCCGGCCAGCTGCTTGCGCACGTCGGCGGCTGCCTGCTGCGCTTGCTTGTCGGTACCCAGCAACTGGCCGAGGCGAATCAGGTTGTCCGCGATGCCGTCGAGCTGGCGCGGCTCGCTGTAGAACAGTGGAATACCCAGTTTGCGCAGTTGCTCAAGCTGGCGCGCTGCGCTGCCGTGCAGCCAGACCACCAGCAAGTCGGGCTTCAGCGCGATGACGCGTTCCATGTCGATCTGCCGATTGTCGCCGACTTGCGGAATGCGCTTCGCGGCTTCCGGGTAATCGCTAAACTTGACAACGCCCACCAAACGCTCGCCCCCGCCGGCGGCGAACAGCATTTCGGTGACGTGGGGCGCCAGCGAGATCACGCGCTGTGCCGGCTTTTGCAGGGTCACGATGTTGCCGGCGTCGTCGCGCACGCTGATGGCAGCGGTCGCTTGGCTGACCACGAGACACGCCAATAAGCAAAATAATTTCATCCCTTGCTCCATTGCGCCAAGGCCTGCTCCAGGCGTTGCCAACTGACTTCATCGGGCGGCAAGCCCAGCCGGATGCCACGCGCCGCCTGCGGGAACAGGCGCACCCAAATGCCGCGCTCGGCCATGTGTTGCCAGAATGCTTCGGCCTGCGCTTCCGGCCACCACTGATACAAGGCGCTGCCTGTGGCGTGAATGCCATGCGCGATCAACGTTTGTTGCAAACGCCGGCCCGACGCCAGCAAATGGGTGCGCATTGCCTCCTGCCAGACGCTATCGCGCAACGCGGCGCAGCCGATCTGCTGCGCCGGGCCGCTGACCGCCCATGGGCCGAGCATGTCTGCGAGCGCCGTCAGCAAATCGGCGTGCGCGGCAACGAAGCCCAGGCGCAGGCCGGCCAATCCGAAAAACTTGCCGACCGAGCGCAGCACGATCAGTCCGGGCCGGTCGCTCCATCGTCCAACACTGGACTGCGGCGTGGTGTCGCCGAATGCTTCATCGACCACCAGCCAGCCCCCCCGCGCAGCCAAGCATTCTGCCCAAGCCAGTAAACGTTCCGGTGCGACTGTCGCGCCGGTCGGATTGTTTGGATTGCACACCACCATCACGTCACAATCGTCCAGCGCACCATCCAGTTCGGCATAGGGAGTCTGCCGCATTACGTGGCCATGCTGGGCCCAGTGGTGCGCGTGCTCTGCGTACGATGGCGCTGCCACCACGACCCTTGACGGCAAGCATAACGACTGACGCAGGCACGGCAATGCCTGGATCGCTGCTTGCGTACCGGCCACTGGCAGCATGAGCGGTGCGCGATAATAATTGGTCGCGGCGTCAACCAGTGCTGTGCCGGACTCCGGCAGGCGATGCCAGGCATTGTCGGCCAGCGGCGGCGCCGGATACCAGTGCGGATTGAGGCCGGTCGACAGATCGAGCCAGTCTTCGCGCGCATGTCCGAATCGGCGCATGGCATCGTTCAGGTTACCGCCATGCTCAAGCATGCATTCTCCTTTGCAAGAAAAACAGGATGCCGGCCAGCGCCACAATGCCGATCCACAGCGCAGTGGTCGCGACGACCAGCCGCCAAGCTCGGCCGATATCTTCGGCACGCGCGGCGCGCCCGATGCCAAGCGGTGGCCGTTGCTCGGTCACGCCACCGTAGATGGCAGCGCCGCCCAACGCCAAACCGAGCGCTCCGGCGCCGCTCGCCATCACCGGCCCGGCATTGGGACTGGACCAGGCCGGTGCTTGCGTGCGCCAGCAGTGCCACGCACGGCGCTTGTCCTCTCGTGTCGTGCCCAGCAATACGTATGACAATGCGGTCAGGCGCGCAGGTATCCAGTTGAGCGCGTCGTCGATACGCGCCGCTACACAACCAAAGGCCAGAAAACGGGGTGTACGGTATCCCCACATCGCATCGAGCGTATTGGCCAGGCGAAACAGAAGCGCCCCGGGGCCGCCAGCCAGCATGAACCAGAACAGCGTGCCGAACACGGCATCATTACCGTTTTCCAGCAATGATTCGGTGCTGGCCTTGGCGAGGTCGGAAGCATCGGCCTGTTGCGTGTCGCGGCTGACAATGCGCCCAGTGAGCAAGCGGGCGTGCGCCAGATCGCCCTGCGCCAGCGCTTGCGCAATCGGCAGATTGTGGTCGCGCAGGCTGCGCAAGCCGATACAAAAATAGAGCAACACCGCGTGCATTGCCAAGCTGGCGCTCCCGCCACCGCTCATCCAATAGGCCAGCGCGGCCAATGGCAGGACCGCCAGCATCCACGCTAACGCGCCAAGTCCGAATGGAAGACGGCTGCGATTGCAGCTTCGCTCGATAAAATTCGCCCAGCGGCCAAATCCCACCAGCGGATGCCAGCATCGCAATTCCCCCAGCAGCAGGTCGAGCGCCACGCCAGCCAATACCAGCAGCGCCAGGGTGGTGACACTCAATCCGATCAGCATGGAGCACCCTTGAGTATCAATGGCAACCCTGCGGCAACCAACACCACATGCTCGCAGCGGGCCGCAACGGCTTGATTCAGACGCCCTGCCTCGTCGGTGAAGCAACGCGAGACCGCACCGTAAGGCACGACACCCATGCCGATTTCATTCGATACCAGCACAATGTCACCGCTCGCCTGTTCCAGCGCTTGCAGGAAGTGGGCGTGCTGTTCATGAAACACCGGCGGCAACGTGATCGTGCCGACATCCGGAAAATCCGCCGGTCCGGAAAACAGCA
>CAMLDH010000103.1 GCA_946478765.1 uncultured Oxalobacteraceae bacterium
GACGAACACATCGTCGCCAGACACCTCGAACTCCGCTGGTGCGAGAACCCGGACGAGGCGAAGATCTTCTCCCGCTACTTGCGGGTGCTCGCCGCCGACGCGATGCGTCTCCACGGGCTGACGCCGACGCTGGCGATCATCGACGGCTTTCTGGTTACGGTGGGAAAGTCGATGTTCGTCATTCCGCTGGACATGATCGAAGAATGCCTGGCGTTCTCTGTCGAGCCAGGGCACGACTATACGAACCTGCGCGGCCAGGTCTTGCCCTTCGTTCGCCTGCGCGAACTGTTCGATGTCGAGGGCGCCGCCGCACGGCGCGAGAACATCGTCGTAGTCAATTACGCCGGAAAAAGATCCGGGCTGGTGGTCGACACGCTGCTTGGCGAATTCCAGACCGTCATCAAGCCGCTCAACAAGATGTTCGGCCAAGTCCAGGGCATCAGCGGCTCGACCATTCTCGGCAGCGGCGAAGTGGCGCTGATTCTCGATATAGCCGCGCTGTTCAGCAAGATTGAGAGCCGGGATACAGAGACGGCTTGAGCGAGAGCAGGCAAACGGAGTAACGAACTACAAAAAAACAGGGCGTTCATTTGGGATCGCCTGCCACCTGCACATAACTAAAGGACCAATCATGTTTGCAAATATGAAAATCGGAACGCGTCTCGGCATCGGGTTCGGCATGTTGGTGCTGTTGATGGCCGCCATCAGCTTCATCGGTATCACGCGGCTTGGCACCGTAAATAATTCGCTTGGCGACATCGTCCAGGACAAATGGCCGAAGGCGCAAATGGCCAATGCGATCATTGGCGGCACCAACGAGATCGCGATTGCGATGCGTAATATGTTGCTGACTACCGATAAAAGTCAGGAGCAGAAAGAGATTGAGCGAGTCATGGCGGCGCGCAAACTCATCGGCGAGAAGATCGATAGGCTGACCGAAATTGTTACCTCGCCGCGCGGAAAAGATCTGCTGCGAAAAATTCAGGACGAGCGCGGCAAGTTTATCGCGGGACAGGACAAACTGATCGCACTTGCCGGCGCGGAGAAGGATGAAGAGGCAAAACTGTTCATGGCGAAAGAACTGCGTCCGATACTGCGGGCATACCAAGACCACATCACAGAGCTGGTGAAATACCAGAGTGAATTGGTGGATGAGTCAGGCAAGGTGGCCGAGCAGGCATTCATCGAGGCGCGCAGGCTGATGATCATGTTAAGCATCGCTGCCTTGGTGCTGGCGGCCGTCACCGCGTTCTGGGTCACGCACAGTATTACGCGGCCGTTGAAAACCGCAGTGGATGTCGCCGACCAACTGGCGCAGGGGGACTTGACGGTAAAGATCGAATCGACCACGAAAGACGAAACCGGCCAATTGCTGCAATCGATGCAGAACATGATCGTCAAGTTGTCGCAGGTGGTGTCGGAAGTCAACAGCAACGCGGAATCGTTGGCCAGCGCGTCGGAAGAGGTAAGCGCCACCGCCCAATCGCTGTCGCAGGCATCGAGCGAACAAGCCGCCGGCGTGGAAGAAACCAGCGCGGCGATCGAACAGATGACGGCATCGATCGCGCAAAACACCGAGAACGCGAAAGTCACCGACGGCATGGCCGGCAAGGCGGCGCAGGAAGCGGCCGAAGGCGGCGACGCGGTGAAGGCGACCATGGCGGCGATGCAGCAGATCGCCAGGAAGATCGTGATCATCGACGACATCGCGTACCAGACCAACCTGCTGGCCCTGAATGCGGCGATCGAGGCGGCGCGCGCCGGCGAGCACGGCAAGGGCTTCGCGGTGGTGGCGGCCGAAGTGCGCAAGCTGGCCGAGCGCAGCCAGATAGCGGCGCAGGAGATCGGCGAAGTGGCGACCAGCAGCGTGGCGCTGGCCGAGCGCGCCGGCCAACTGCTCGACACGATGGTGCCGAACATCCGCAAGACCTCGGACCTGGTGCAGGAAATCACGGCGGCCTCGCAGGAGCAATCGTCCGGGGTGGGCCAGATCAATGCGGCGGTGGGGCAGTTGAACCAGACCACGCAGCAGAATGCATCGAGCTCGGAAGAACTGGCGGCGACCGCCGAAGAGATGAGCAGCCAGGCCGAGCAACTGCAGCAGGCGATGGCCTTCTTCACGCTGGAGGGGGGCAGGAGCGCGCGCGCCGTGCCGATGCAAAAAACGGCGGCAAAGAAAGCAATGCGGGGCAAGCCGCAGCAATTCAGGACGAGCGGGCAAGCTGGCCTCGGATGAGGCGCTGGACGAAGCGGAGTTCACCCGATTCTAGGGAGTATGAAGATGAATGCACTGATACAGACGGGGCGGGAAAAAGCGAACAGGGCGGCGGTGACGGCGGCGGCGGAGCGCACGCAATACCTGACGTTCATGCTGGGCGGCGAAATGTTCGCCATCGGCATCCTGGCGATCAAGGAAATCATCGAGTATGGCGGGCTGACCGCGGTGCCGATGATGCCGGCCAGCATACGCGGCGTGATCAACCTGCGCGGCGCGGTGGTGCCGGTGCTGGACCTGGCGGTGCGTTTCGGGCGGCGGCCGAACGACATCACCAAGCGCACCTGCATCGTGATCGTGGAAGTGGAAACGGACGGCGAGCAGCAGGTGCTCGGGGTGCTGGTCGATGCGGTCAATGCGGTGCTGGAGATTGCGGCATCGGAGATCGAACCGGCGCCGACCTTCGGCGCAAAGATTCCGACCGATTTCATCGAAGGCATGGGCAAGGTCAACGGCAAGTTCGTGATCCTGCTCGATGCCGGCTGCGTGATGTCGACCGTGGAATTGGATGCGCTGGAGCGGGTGGATGCAAGCGGCCAGGCAGCGGCGGGCGAAGCCTTAACTGATTGAACGTTCGTCGTGCCACATGTGGCTGTATATGCCAGCGACAATGAACACCCCCAATCAACGGAGAACAAAAATGGGCTGGTTGAACAATATGAAAATCGGAACCCGGTTAGGACTGGGATTTGGTAGCGTAATACTCCTATCTATCTTGCTGGGGTGGATTGCGGTAAGCGGTCTCTCTTCGATGAATTCATCCTGGCGGAATTTCGAATCGGTAACGTTAGCCAGGGAAAATACCATAGCAAGCGGCAACATTGCTTTAGGGGATGGCATTCACCATTTTAAGAACTACATTCTTCGGGGGGGAGACTACGATAAGAAATTTGCCGCGGATATAGATGCGATTGACAAGGCAGCGAACGACTATCGTGGCACAGGAAGCCTGACGCAGGAAGAGCAGAACTTGCTCGGCGAAATACTTGCGGGTACCAAAAGCTATCGCGATGCCATGGTGCAGCTCGTATCGTTAAGAGACAACGACACCTCCATCACCGACATGGACAAGGCAATCAATGGGGCGGACAAGGCGATTTCCACCGCTTTTGGAAAACTACGGGGACTGAATGAGAAAGAGACTAAAGCCAAGTCCGTGGAATTTTCTTCCATGCTGGACACGTCCAAACTTTGGATCATGTCGCTCAGCGTGCTCCTTGTATTACTGGGTGGTGCGGTTGCTGTGGGCGTCACCCGTAGTCTGCTCACGCAACTGGGTGGCGAACCTGGTTACGCCGCCGCAATCGCCCGTGAGGTGGCGAATGGACAGTTGACAGCAGACATCACAGTCAAGTCGGGCGACAATGCCAGCCTGCTCTACGCGATGAAGACGATGGTCGCGAAACTGTCGCAGGTGGTGTCGGAAGTCAACAGCAGTGCCGAAGCCTTGGCCAGCGCGTCGGAAGAGGTAAGCGCCACCGCCCAATCGCTGTCGCAGGCATCGAGCGAACAAGCCGCCGGCGTGGAAGAAACCAGCGCGGCGATCGAACAGATGACGGCATCGATCGCGCAAAACACCGAGAACGCGAAAGTCACCGACGGCATGGCCGGCAAGGCGGCGCAGGAAGCGGCCGAAGGCGGCGACGCGGTGAAGGCGACCATGGCGGCGATGCAGCAGATCGCCAGGAAGATCGTGATCATCGACGACATCGCGTACCAGACCAACCTGCTGGCCCTGAATGCGGCGATCGAGGCGGCGCGCGCCGGCGAGCACGGCAAGGGCTTCGCGGTGGTGGCGGCCGAAGTGCGCAAGCTGGCCGAGCGCAGCCAGATAGCGGCGCAGGAGATCGGCGAAGTGGCGACCAGCAGCGTGGCGCTGGCCGAGCGCGCCGGCCAACTGCTCGACACGATGGTGCCGAACATCCGCAAGACCTCGGACCTGGTGCAGGAAATCACGGCGGCCTCGCAGGAGCAATCGTCCGGGGTGGGCCAGATCAATGCGGCGGTGGGGCAGTTGAACCAGACCACGCAGCAGAATGCATCGAGCTCGGAAGAACTGGCGGCGACCGCCGAAGAGATGAGCAGCCAGGCCGAGCAACTGCAGCAGGCGATGGCCTTCTTCACGCTGGAGGGGGGCAGGAGCGCGCGCGCCGTGCCGATGCAAAAAACGGCGGCAAAGAAAGCAATGCGGGGCAAGCCGCAGCAATTCAGGACGAGCGGGCAAGCTGGCCTCGGATGAGGCGCTGGACGAAGCGGAGTTCACCCGATTCTAGGGAGTATGAAGATGAATGCACTGATACAGACGGGGCGGGAAAAAGCGAACAGGGCGGCGGTGACGGCGGCGGCGGAGCGCACGCAATACCTGACGTTCATGCTGGGCGGCGAAATGTTCGCCATCGGCATCCTGGCGATCAAGGAAATCATCGAGTATGGCGGGCTGACCGCGGTGCCGATGATGCCGGCCAGCATACGCGGCGTGATCAACCTGCGCGGCGCGGTGGTGCCGGTGCTGGACCTGGCGGTGCGTTTCGGGCGGCGGCCGAACGACATCACCAAGCGCACCTGCATCGTGATCGTGGAAGTGGAAACGGACGGCGAGCAGCAGGTGCTCGGGGTGCTGGTCGATGCGGTCAATGCGGTGCTGGAGATTGCGGCATCGGAGATCGAACCGGCGCCGACCTTCGGCGCAAAGATTCCGACCGATTTCATCGAAGGCATGGGCAAGGTCAACGGCAAGTTCGTGATCCTGCTCAATGCCGGCTGCGTGATGTCGGCTGCAGAACTGGACGCACTTGCAAAGGTTGAAGCAAGCAATCAGGACGCGGCTGCCGGCTCTCTTGATGGATCGCCAGCCGAGCCGGCAAAAGCGTGAGGATGTTTGTCAATATGAAAATCGGGATGCGCCTTGGTTCGGGCGCTGCGATCCTTGCAATGCTGCAGTTGCGCCGTGTCGATAGGCTGCGCAAGGACGCGTCAAAAGACAAGTGGCCACAGCTCAAGCCGACAGCCGGCGGGAACAGGGTATACCGATGAACGGCATCACAATTACCGACCAAGAATTTATCCAGTTTCAACGGTTTATCTATGATGCAGCTGGTATCAATCTGTCGTCCGCCAAGAAGGCGCTGGTCGGCGGGCGCCTGTCGCGACGATTGGAACACTGCAGCGTCAAATCCTATGGCGAGTATTTCAAGCTCTTGAATAGCGGCGATGCGCCTGACGAAGTGCAGACCGCAGTGGACTTGCTGACCACCAACGAAACCTATTTTTTTCGTGAACAGAAACATTTCGATTTTCTGCGCGAACTGATATTGGCGTCGGAGCGGCGCGCACAACCATTCCGTGTTTGGAGCGCGGCCAGTTCTTCCGGGGAAGAGGCATACAGCATTGCCATGGTGCTTGCGGATTGCCTGAATGAAGGCGCCCGCTGGGAAGTGCTTGCCTCCGATATCAGTGCGCGCGTGTTGCAACGGGCATGCGTCGGACATTACCCGATGGAGCGCGCCAAGCATATTCCGCAGTCTTACCTGCGGCGCTTCTGCCTCAAGGGTATCCGAAGCCAGCAAGGCACGCTTTTGATCGAGCGCAGCTTGCGCGAGAAAGTTCAATTTACGGCGGTCAATCTCAACGCGACACTGCCGGACCTCGGCTTGTTCGAGGTGATTTTTCTGCGCAATGTGATGATTTATTTTGATCTCGACACCAAACGGCAAGTGGTGGGCCGCGTACTGTCCTTGCTCAAGCCCGGCGGCTATCTTTGCATAGGGCACTCGGAGAGCCTGAACGACATTACCGATGCGCTTCATCCGGTTGGGCCATCGATTTATCGAAAAGAGTAATGTGTTGGATACTGTTGGCGACGTAATTGATATTTTCTTGCAACCCGGTGAGTATTTTGTCGGCGATGCGAACTATAGAGTCCGTACGCTGCTCGGCTCGTGCGTATCGATCACGCTCTGGCACCCGGCCCGGCGCATCGGCGCGATGTCGCATTTTCTGCTGGCGTGCCGCGACAATAGCCGCTCATTCGCCCTGGATGGTCGGTACGGCGAGGAAGCATTGTTGCTGATGTCGGACGAACTGTCGCTGATGGGCATTAAGGTAGCTGAATGCCGGGCGAAAATTTTTGGCGGTGGCGACATGTTTCCGCATCATGCACGCAAGAATATGGCGACGGTCGGGCAAAAGAATGGGGAAGCGGCGCGCAGCCTGTTGCAAGCGCGTGGCATCCCGATCGTGTCGGAAAGCCTGTTCGGTGTCGGCCATCGGCAAATTTTCTTCAATATCAACAGCGGTGATGTGTGGGCGCGCCAGATCAAGCCGGTCGATGTGCCTGCGCCGGAATCAAGGAGCAGGAGAGCATGAAACACATCAAGGTCATGATCGTGGACGATTCAGCGGTGGTGCGCCAGATACTGACGGCATTGCTCAATGCGCATCCCGGAATGGAAGTCATCTACGCGGTCGCCGACCCGTTGCTCGCGATGGAACGCATGAAAATCCAGTGGCCGGATGTGATCGTGCTGGATGTCGAAATGCCGCGCATGGACGGCATTACCTTTTTGAAGAAAATCATGCAGGAACGTCCGACGCCGGTCGTCATTTGCTCGACCCTGACCGAGAAGGGTGCCTGCACGACGATGGAGGCATTGGCATCAGGTGCATTCGCAATCATCACCAAGCCCAAGCTCGGCCTCAAGCAATTCCTCAACGACAGTTCCGAAGATTTGGTGATGGCGGTCAAGGCAGCGGCGGGCGCTAACGCCGGGCAACTGGCCGCGCGCAGCAAGCCGGTTCCGGTGGTGCAGCAAAAGTATAACGCCGACGTCATTCTGGCGCCGGTTGAGAATAGCCATGCAATGATCCAGACCACGGAGCATGTGGTGGCAATTGGCACATCGACCGGCGGCACACAGGCGCTGGAAGCCGTACTCACCGCATTGCCGCGCGTATCGCCCGGTATCGTCATCGTGCAGCACATGCCGGAGAAATTCACTGCAGCATTCGCCGCTCGCCTGGACGGCCTGTGCCGGATCGAGGTCAGAGAGGCACGCCACAATGATCGCGTGATTCCGGGACAGGCGCTGGTCGCGCCCGGCGGCAAGCATATGCTACTGCGGCGCAGCGGGGCGCAATATCACGTTGAGGTGATTGATGGCCCGCTGGTGAATCGCCATCGGCCATCGGTTGATGTGCTGTTTCGTTCGGTGGCGAAATGCGCCGGCTCCAATGCCTTGGGTGTCATCATGACCGGCATGGGGGATGACGGCGCTGCCGGCTTGCTGGAAATGCGCAAGAGCGGCGCGCGCACCTTGGCGCAAGACGAAGCGAGCTGTGTGGTGTACGGCATGCCGAAGGAAGCGGTCAAGCTGGGTGCGGTGGACCGGGTACTGCCGCTTTCAGAAATTCCCACTGAGATTGGGCGCACGATGCAGGAAAAGGGGGGATGAAAAACCGCACGTCCTTTCGAGATGTATTGGATGCGCTGCTTCAGTTTCATGCGAGGCCGAGTGCATTCCCATTGCGGAAAACAACGGTTTGATCGTTCCGATCGGCTCCCCATTTTGCTGCAACCCTCCCACGCTCAGCGACTGCAATTTCTTTTTAGTTGTTTTAAAGCAAGATAATTCATTGCTGTTGCACACGAAATTCCACATGTCGGAATTTGCATTTCGTATCGCGAAAAATGCGCAATGCACAGCACCATTCTATTATTTTATTTTAAGGGATGTTATTTCGTATCGCGAAAAATAGTATGTAACTTGTTGATAGATAAAGATTTAAATTTGGTTATGTGTCTTATATAAGACCTTGTTGCCATGCAAAAAACCGCATATGATTCACTCATCAGGTTTTCTTATCTTGTACCACCGTCTATCACAGGAGAACGACCATGGCATCTCGCGAACAGCAAATCCAAGCACTGGCCAACGATTGGGCAGAGAATCCGCGCTGGAAAAACGTCAAGCGCAACTACACCGCGGAGGACGTTGTCCGCCTGCGCGGCTCCGTTCAGATCGAGCACACACTAGCCAAGCGCGGCGCAGAGAAGCTGTGGAAGCTGCTCAACAACGAGCCGTTCGTCAATGCGCTCGGCGCCTTGACCGGCAACCAGGCAATGCAACAAGTCAAAGCCGGCTTGAAAGCAATCTATCTGTCCGGCTGGCAAGTCGCGGGCGACGCCAACTTGGCCGGTGAAATGTATCCTGACCAATCGCTGTACCCGGCCAATTCGGTGCCGATGGTGGTCAAGCGCATCAACAACACTTTCCAGCGCGCCGACCAGATCCAATGGTCCGAGGGCAAAGGCGACATCGATTTCTTCGCGCCGATCGTGGCTGACGCAGAAGCCGGTTTCGGCGGCGTGTTGAATGCGTATGAATTGATGAAGTCGATGATTGATGCCGGCGCTGCCGGCGTTCACTTCGAAGACCAGCTGGCTTCGGTCAAGAAGTGCGGTCACATGGGCGGCAAGGTGCTGGTTCCGACCCGCGAAGCAGTCGAGAAGCTGAATGCCGCACGTCTGGCGGCTGACGTATCGGGCACATCGACTCTGGTAATCGCGCGTACCGACGCGGAGGCGGCTGACCTGTTGACGTCCGATGTAGATGGCAACGACAAGGCGTTCCTGACCGGCGAGCGTACCGTTGAAGGCTTCTTCAAGACCAAACCTGGTATCGAGCAGGCAATTTCGCGCGGTCTGGCATATGCACCGTATGCGGATCTAGTGTGGTGTGAGACTGGCAAACCGGATCTGGCTTTCGCAAAGAAATTTGCTGAAGCGATCCATGCCAAGTTCCCGGACAAGATGTTGTCCTATAACTGCTCGCCATCGTTCAACTGGAAAAAAAACCTGGACGATGCAACCATCGCCAAGTTCCAGAAAGAATTGGGCGCAATGGGTTACAAGTTCCAGTTCATCACATTGGCCGGCTTCCATTCGCTGAATTACTCGATGTTCAACCTGGCGCACGGCTATGCACGCAATCAGATGTCGGCATTCGTTGAATTGCAGGAAGCCGAATTCGCGGCTGCTGAAAAAGGCTTTACTGCCGTCAAGCATCAACGCGAAGTCGGTACCGGCTACTTCGACGCCGTGACCCAGGTGATTCAGCAAGGTCAATCGTCGACGACCGCGTTGCATGGCTCGACCGAAGATGAACAATTCTTCGATAGCAAGAAGGTTGCGTAATACGGAAGTTTTCGATTCGGCAGGGCACTGGGGCCGGTCGCAAATCAGTCCTGACAAAAGAAAAACCGCACTCCACAAAAGTGCGGTTTTTTTTGATTATGAGAATTGTGGAGCAGAGCGGACAGCAGATGTTTAAGCATAACCGTAGCTGTGTCCGACATATTATTTGCCGGGAATTGTTAAAATGGCGCATTCCTGAATCCTTGCTGCATCCAATCGCCACGGATTTTCCCGATTTCCCCATCCTTACCAAGATAGACCTCTCCTATGCTGAGTTACCGCCACGCCTTCCATGCGGGCAATCACGCCGATGTACTCAAGCACGTCGTCACGATTCAATTGCTGCGCTATCTAAACCAAAAAGATACGCCCTACATGTACATTGATACCCACGCCGGCGCCGGCGTCTATGCGCTCGATGGCGGCTATGCGGCAAAGAATGCCGAATTCGAAACCGGCATCAGCGGCCTGTGGGATCGCAAGGATTTGCCCGAGCCTTTGGCCGACTATGTGCAATTAATCAAGGCACTCAATCCAAGCGGAAAGATGCGTTACTATCCCGGCTCGCCGTATTGCGCGGACAAGGTGATGCGCGAGCAGGATCGACTGCGTCTGTTTGAACTGCATCCAAGCGACAGCAAGATTCTGGATGAAAACTTTCGCAAGCTGGAAGCGCATGCTGCGGCGCAAGGACAGCGGCCCACCATGCGCGGCAAGCGTGTGATGGTGCAGCGAGGCGATGGCTTTCTGGGCTTGCGTGCGCTGTTGCCGCCGCCGTCGCGCCGCGGTCTGGTATTGATCGATCCGCCCTATGAAGACAAGACCGATTACCGCCATGTCAAGACGACATTGGACGACGCACTGAAACGTTTTGCCACCGGGATCTATGCGGTGTGGTACCCGGTGCTGCAACGCATGGAATCGCGCCAACTGCCCGACAAGCTGAAACGCGTAGCCGCCAATGGCTGGCTCAACGTGACGCTTTCAATCAGCGCACCGTCGCCCGACGGTTTCGGTTTGCACAGTAGCGGCATGTTTGTGCTCAATCCGCCGTGGACGCTGGAGCCAATGTTGCGCAGCCTGATGCCTTATCTGGTCAGTGTTTTGGGACGGGATGCCGGTGCCGGCTTTACGCTCGAAACGGGGATTACAACCGCACCGGTCGGAAGAGTGCGGAAGACCGGCTA
>CAMLDH010000104.1 GCA_946478765.1 uncultured Oxalobacteraceae bacterium
CAGCGAGCGTACCGGCAACGGGCGACCCTGGTCGCGGAACATGGGTGCACCGCCGACCTCGGAAAAACTATCGGGCAATTCCACCACGCGTTGCACCACTGCCATCGGCATGCCGAGCGCGGCGCCCGAGGTGTGGACCAGCATGGTCGGCACGATTGACAGTTCAATCGGCAGACGGATCGTGAAACGCGTGCCGGCGCCGAGTGCCGAATCGATGCGCACTGCGCCGCGATGTTTTTCGACCGCGGTTTTAACGACATCCATGCCGACGCCGCGGCCGGATACGCTGGACGCGACTTCCTTGGTCGAGAATCCCGGCAGGAATACCAGTTGGTAAGCTTCGTCCGTGGAGTGGACTGAGGTTTCACTGATCAAACCTTTGGCGACTGCCTTGCGGCGCAATTCCACCGGATCCATGCCTTTGCCGTCGTCGGACAATTCAATCATCACACTGCTGGCTTCCTGCCAGGCTTTCAGCGAGATGATGGCCTTGGACGATTTGCCGGCGCTTTTGCGGGTCGTCGCATCCTCGATGCCGTGGTCGAGCGCATTGCGCAGCATATGCACCAGCGGATCGTACAAGCTGTCCACTACCACGCGGTCCACTTCCGTTTCGGCGCCTTCGATGAACAGTTCGACATCCTTGCCGAGATCTTTGGCTAGTTCCCTTACCAGTCTAGGAAATTTCTGGAACAGCTTGCCGACCGGCTGCATACGCGTCGACAAGGTTGCGCGCTGCAACTCGGTAGAGTAGCGCGATGCCCGGTTCAGGGTTTCGGCGAGGGCGGACATCAGTGAGCTGGCAGGGCCTTCGAATTGGAATTCAGCCAGTTTTTCCAGCAATGCAGCGGCTTGATTGGCGGCCTGTACCGACTCGCCGGCGACTTCCAGCAACGCATCGAGCTTGACGGCATCGATACGAATGCTGTCTTCTTTTACCGGTGCATTGATCGCCTTGGCGACTTGTTCCTTGGCGGCGGTTGGGGCTGCCGCCACGCCTGCGCCGACGGGTGCGGCTTCTTCCGCCTCATCATCGTCCTCTTCTTCATCGTCATCATCTTCAAATGATGCAGCGGTACCATCCGGCACAACCGCCCGGTACAGCGCTTCCCAGTCGGGGCCTTCCCCTGTGCTGTTCGCCGTCGACTCTGCTGTGGTTTTTTCTTCCGGCTTTGCATTGGCTTTGGGCTTGGTTTTTGCCTTTGCCTTGGGTTTTGCTTTCGGCTCTGGCGCGGCTCCCGCTTTGCCTTCAATGGCGTTAGTCAGGATGAGCTCGAGCATCTCCGGCATCGGCGCGAGGCTTTCCGGAGGCTGGCCGTTTGCGAGCTGACCGAGCTGATCCGCGACGAAGCCGCTCGCTTGCAGCGCGGCTTCAATCGCAATCGGGGTGACTGGCGCTTTGCCTGTTCTTAACGCATCAAACAGGTTCTCCGTGAGATGGCAAGCCGACACCATCGCCGGCAAGTTCATGAAACCTGCGCCGCCCTTGATCGTGTGGAAGGATCTGAAGACCGCATTCAAGGTGTTTGCGTCATCAGGATGCCGTTCCAGTGTGAGCAAGTGCTCCTCCACGGTCGTCGCAAGCTCGAGCGCTTCGACGACGAATTCCTTGAGCATGTCATCCATTAGAACCCCAGATCGGCAAGCAAACTATCAACGTCATCCTGCACCATTGCGGCCTCGGGGACCGATGGCCCTTCCATCAAGGACACCGGTTTGGCTTCTGCCGCCGCCATTGCCGCCGCTTTCACTTCGGGCGGCGCATTATCACGCAGCAGTTGCGCCAGCTCATTCTCCGCAGCATGGGTAATCGTGACAATTTTTTTGATCAACTGACCGGTAATATCCTGGAAATCCTGCGCCATCATGATTTCCAGCAGCCGCGCTTTTTCGGCATCGGTCGATTGGGCAACAAGCGTTGTGAATTGCCTGGAATCCCCTGCGAGCGCTTTGAATTCGTCGATGCTGAGTTTGCCTTCGAATAGCAGGGTCCAGCGCGTTTCCATCTCCTGCGCTTTTTTGGACAGAGCATCTTGCTCCGGCATGCCCACATCGATTGCGTTCAATACCTTGTTGGCCGCTTGTTCGGTCAGGTTCGCAATATATTCAAGACGGCCCTGCGCATCGGTAATCTGGGTCGCCACCGAGGATAGAGAGCGGTCGTAGCCCAACTCCCGCAAGGAATCGTGCAGCATACGAACGATGCCGCCCAGGCGTTCGAACATCGGCTTATCCGACGGACTTGCCGATTCGTCGGCAACTGCATGATCAGATTCGTGGGCAGGCGCATCGGATTCCACCGCCGGCGCCGGTTCTGCGTCAGAGGCCTGGGTCGTTACCGCCACGGTCGCGCTGCGTTGCGCTGCCACCTCGTCAAATAGATCTTCAAATTCGTCTGCGGCGCTGGTCATGTGAGTGCTTCTCCATAATCATTGTGAAGTTTTATCTTACATTTTGCGTGCAGGGGCTGCACTACTATTCTTGTTTGCCAAACCGGCCAGTCAGGACTCGTATCCGCGCAATGGTCTTCATATGGCAACGCACTGGTGTCGCCATATGAAGATCATTATCAGGGCTATAAACTCTTGTCGCGACATTGTTCCAGCCTCGCCATTGTTACCGGTCGCGCTTCCCGTATGGTGTAAGCCTTTTAGTTGTTTCTACGCAATAATACCCAGATTTAACGGATGAGCATAGAGATTCGGTATATATGTCGCTTATTGGCAAGAACGTGTACCTCAGAATCGGTCCGCTGTGCATGGAGGTCGTACCGTGACCTGATCGGTTTTTCTGCGGCTTCCGGCTTTAGTATTCAAGCGCGATGCAACCCTTGACCGACACCGGACACCAGCTTGACCGTCGCCTCGAATAATGGATGCCCCGGCGCTGCGAAAGCATCGCAAACGGTGAGGTGGTTCGCATCCGGCAATACGATGTCATCGCCGTGATTCGATTTCCATGCAGTGCCGATCAAGTCGTTCTGACGCTTGAATTCCGCCGATTCGAGAGCGCCGACCGCTGTGATGAACGGCGCCGCATGCGCCTGCGGCATGAACGCGGGCGAGAGCCGATCGATGTGCCCGGCGGTCAACTGCAGATCGATATTCACAAAATCGGCGTGCCGTACCGGATCGAGGTCGTAGATGCCGGACATCAGGACGCCAGCCTTGACCAAGTCCTGCGGCAAGTCGGCGCCGTAAGCCGGCCAGAGTGCGGCCAGCATCATTGCGGTCAAATGGCCGCCGGCAGAATGGCCCGCGACGACGATGCGGTCGCGGTCAAAATCGTATCGATCCGCATGGCGATACAGCCATGCCAGCGCCCGTAATTGTTGCTGCGTGATTTCTTCGATCGACGCGTTCGGCGCCAACGTGTAGTTCGGCAGCGCCACGTTCATGCCAGCGCTGAGGTAGGCCGGCGCGATGAAATAAAAATCCGATTTGTCGAGTGAACGCCACCAGCCGCCGTGGATAAATACCAGCAGCGGCGAACCACCGCGGCTGGCAGGAAAGAAATCAAGACGCTCACCCGCAGATTCGCCATATGCCAGATCGAACAAGCCCGGTGTGGTGCGGCGCACGTGTGCAGACTCTTGCACCCAGCGCGTGAAGATGCGCGGATGATCCGGGATCATCGCGCGGGCGTTGTATTGTTGATTGTAATAATCGGCAGGCAGAGCGGCGGTATTTTCCATGACGGTTTGTGCTGAGTGGCTGAGGCGACGATGCGTTCAGACGACAGTGTAGTAGCTTTGACGCAAAATGTTGCACGCGCCCGTCAAGATTATTTGCGTGGCCACAACACCATTTGCGTACAGCGGAACAGCGCGATGGTCTTGCCATCCTGCCCGGTCACGGTCGCGTCCCATACTTGCGTGGTGCGGCCGAGGTGGACCGGCGTTGCCTGGCATTCGATCCAGCCGTCGCGTGCGGTACCGAGGTGGTTGCTTTTCAATTCAATGGTGGTGAAATTCTGTGCGCCTTCAGGCAGAAAAGCGATGCACCCATAGCCGCAGCAGGTATCGGCCAGCGTCACGACGGATGCCGCATGCAGATAACCGTTCGGCGCCAGATGATGGGCTTTGATCGCCATCCTGGCGCGTATGCCGTGGTCTCCTACAGCGGTAATTTCAACGCCCAGAAGGTCGGGCAGGGAGCCTTGCTGGCGTGTCATGAAGTCGTCGGGTGTCATCATGGTAATGGCTGTCATGGAGGGTTGTGATGCAAGAAAACGCCATGCTATTCTTGCATGAAAAATACCAGGAAATTTTGAAATGGGTGGAACAGTGATTACACCACAGCACGCACAATTGATGGCACGCTATAACCATTGGATGAATCAGAAAATCTATGCCGCGTGCGAACGGCTGACCGATGACGAGCGCAAGGCTGATCGCGGCGCGTTTTTCAAGTCGATTCATGCAACGCTGAATCATCTGATCTGGGGCGACTATATGTGGCTCGGCAGGTTCACGCAAGGCACGCCTTTGGCAAAAGACTATCCGAAGGCGGTGATGGGCACCGATATATATGCGGAGTGGGATGCATTGAAGACGGCAAGAATAGCGATGGATGCCGATATCATTGCCTGGGCCGCTGCGCTGAATGCGGAATGGCTGGCCAATGATTTCAGCTGGTATAGCGGACTGACGAAATCGACGCGCACCAAACCGGCATGGCTATTGGTGACGCATCTATTCAATCACCAGACGCATCATCGCGGGCAGCTTACAACGCTGTTGGCGCAGCAGGGGATCGATCCCGGCGAAACGGATTTGATGCTGATGCCGGACTGACGAGAGAGGGAGCGGTTATTGTCGCTTCGCGCGCGCGGCATCCAGTTGTCTGCACATCGTCTCCGCGCCATCCAGTATGCGCGGCCCGGCACGGGTCAACAAATCCGAATTGATCGAAAACAGATTGTCGCGCGCGACGGCTTTCAGTTTGGGGAAGCGCCGCCAGTGCGACAGCGAGTCGCCTTTGGCGCTGCCGCCGGAGATGATCACTTCCGGATTTGCCTGCAGGACCGCTTCGACGCTGACGGTCGGCGCCAGTTGCGGCAATTTTCCAAAGATGTTTTGTCCGCCGCACAAACGGATCGCTGCCGATACCAGGTGCGCATCGTTCAGGGACATCAGCGGTTCGCGCCAGATTTGATAGAACACGGTGACAGGTGCGCGCTGTTGATAGGTTGCGCTGATCTGCTTCAAGCGCGCGCGGAAATTTTCTGCGGCAGTGCGGCCAACGGCATCCGTGCCGCTCAGATGCGCCATGCGCTCCAGTGACGTAGCGATGGTCTCGAAGTCATTCGGCTGGCTTTCGAATATCGGAATGCCCAGTGCCCGCAGTTTGACGATTTGGGTCGCGGAATTGCCGCTGCTCCAGACCACGATCAGATCGGGTTTGAGTGCGATGATGCGTTCCAGATCCAGCATGCCGGATCCGCCGATCGATGCAATGCGTTTCGCTTCCGGCGGATAGTCGCTGTATTCGCTGACGCCCACCAGTTTGGCGCCGGCGCCGGCTGCGAACAGCAGTTCAGTCGCATGCGGCGCCAGGCTCACGATGCGTTGCGCAGGTGCGGCCAGCGTTACCGCATGTTTTGCATCGTCGACCACGGATATTGCAGCCGACGCAAACGCAGGCCCCAACGACAGCAAGATGCTTGCGCCGCATATCAACCACCCGTTCCGCATCCAGCGCCGCATCAGATTTCGAGATTGTCGATCAAACGCGTGATGCCCAGTTTGGCGGCGGCCAGCACCACCAGCGGCTCGCCTTGCGCCAGGTCGCCGGCCGAAGGCGGTTGCAGATCTGCGCGTTTGCGGATTGAGATGTAATCGGGTTTCCAGCCGCGCATAGCGAGTTGGCCCATCGCTTTTTTCTCCAGTTCCGAGATGTCGAGATGACCGGAACGCACTTCATCGGCAACCTGATTCAAAGTCTGGAACAATACCGGCGCTTCAGCGCGCTCGGCGTCCGACAGGTAGCCATTGCGCGACGACAGCGCAAGGCCGTCGTCGGCGCGATAGGTTTCCGCCGCGATGATTTCGGTCGGCAGCGCGAACTGTTTCGACATGTTGCGCACGATCATGAGTTGCTGATAATCCTTCTTGCCGAACACGGCGACACGCGGTTGCACGCAGGAGAACAGTTTCAACACGACGGTGGTCACCCCGGTAAAAAATCCGGGGCGGAATTCGCCTTCCAATGTGTTGCCCAGATCGTCCGGCGGGCGCACGCGGAATTCCTGCGGTTCCGGATAAAGGTCTTTTTCGGTGGGGGCAAACAATACATACACGCCTTCTTTTTCCAGCTTCTCGACATCGGCCTGGAAGGTACGCGGATATTTATCGAAATCCTCGTTCGGGCCGAATTGCAGGCGGTTGACGAAGATCGATGCGACGATCGGATCGCCATGCTTGCGCGCCAATCGCATCAGCGATAGATGACCTTCGTGCAAATTGCCCATGGTCGGCACGAATGCGGTACGCAATTGTCCACGCAACTGATCGCGCAATTCATCGATGGAGGAGATGATTTTCATGTGGTTGCCTTGATATCGTCATGCAATCGGCACTTCTGCGTATACCAGAACGGCCGAAAGAAGGGTTGACGGTCAGAAAAGATGGATAGGAGTAATTGGTGAATCAGCTCGGTGCATACGCCAGTCGCACATAAATCGGTGCGAAGGCTTCAGCTTGCGTGATTTCGATCAGCGTTTCTTTTGCCAGTTCGAGCAGCGCGACAAAGTTGACGACCAATACCGGCACGCCGCGCGAAGGATCGAACAGATCGGCGAATTCGACAAACCTGGTCGATTGCAGCCGGCGCAAGATGCCGGTCATGTGCTCGCGCACCGACAATTCCTCGCGGCTGATCGTATGATGCGCCGTCAGTTTCGCGCGCTTCAATACATCGGCCCATGCGCCTTGCAAGTCAACCACATTGACCTCCGGCCAGCGCGTGACAATGCTTTGCTCGATATAAACTTGTGTCCGGACATAATCGCGGCCGAGTTGCGGCACTGCGTCGATTTGCTGCGCCGCCAGTTTCATTTGTTCGTATTCGAGCAAGCGGCGTACCAGTTCGGCGCGCGGATCGGATGCCTCTTCGCCGGTATCGGCCTTTTTGACGGGCAGCAGCATACGCGACTTGATCTCGATCAACATCGCCGCCATCAGCAGGTATTCCGCCGCCAGTTCCAGGTTGTGCATGCGGATCTGCTCAACGTAATCGAGGTACTGCAGCGTGACCTGCGCCATCGGGATGTCGAGGATGTTGAAGTTTTGCTTGCGGATCAGATACAGCAGCAGATCGAGCGGGCCTTCAAAGGCTTCAAGGAATACTTCCAGCGCGTCCGGCGGAATGTATAAATCCGTCGGCATCCGGAACAGCGGTTCGCCGTACAGCTTGGCATACCCAACGCCGTCGATCACGTTGGGCGTCGTATTGGGCTGCCCCTCGAGCGCGCTCGACGGCAACTGCGCCAGCATCGCGGCCATCTCTTAGGGCTTATTTTGATAGACGTAGGCTTGTTGCGGCACGCGGGAGTCTTGCGCGCGATCACGTTGGTCGAGATCGATCGGCGCTTTGTCCCACAGCAGGGCGCGGCCTTCGCGCTGCTGCTCTTCCAGCTTGGGATTTTTTTGCTTGAGTTCGCTGATGAACTTGGTGATCTCGGACTCGTATTGCGTGAATTGCTTGCTGAATATCATGGTTTATTGAGTAACAAGGTGAGAGCAAGCGATATTTTACCTTGTCTTGCGCCCGATTTCGCCAAAGGAGTGTGGGCGGTCGGCCATTTCAAGTCCGTTTTATGTTTTATGTCCGGATTGACACCGCCGTCAGTATGCCGCGCAGAATATCGACCGGTTTGGGCGGACATCCCGGCACGGTTACATCGACCGGAATGACGTTCGAGACTTGCCCGCAGCTCGCGTAACTTTTTCCAGATTACGACAACTTTATCGATGAAGATTGCGGCCTGCCGATGCGCGCCGGCATTGATATTCACTAATTTTGATCCATTTGCGCATGACGGTAGGCGCAGGTTCCAACGGATTGGCATGCGTGTATTCCAGCTCCGGCGCCACTTCGAAACCATAAGCTGCATACAGGTCGATCAGTCGCGACTGGTCCGAGCGTATGCCTAGGCGTAGCTCCCTGACATCGCATGTCAACGCCTGATGAATGACTGCTTCCAGCAGGTTCTGCGACAGGTTGTTGCCATGATAGTCGGCCAGCACACCCATGCGCAGAATTTCCCAGATCTCCGGTTCCGCATCGAGCGGCAGCCAGCGCACCGAACCCGCAGGCTGGCGGTCCACCAGCAACACAAATCCGCCACCCTCTTGCAAGTGTTCGGCCACGCGCACGGCGGTTTCGCGATGGCCGCTGGAAGTGACGGCGACCCGGTTGGCCCAGGCCGCACGCGTCAATTCGGCCATCAACGGCGCGTCATCGAGCGTTGCTTCGCGGACCAGGATATTCATCGATTAACGGACCCGCATCCCCGGTTCGGCACCCGGCCACGGATTGAGTACGTAAATGCCCGGATTGGATTTTTCATCGGCGGAAGATGCCGCCAGCACCATGCCTTCCGAAATGCCGAACTTCATCTTGCGCGGCGCGAGATTGGCGACCATCACCGTCATCTTGCCGATCAGATCTGCCGGCTGGTATGCCGTCTTGATGCCGGAAAATACATTGCGCATGCGGCCCTCGCCGACATCGAGCGTCAGGCGCAGCAGCTTGTCGGAGCCGTCGACGTGTTCGCAATTGACGATCCTGGCGATGCGCAGATCGATCTTGGTGAAGTCGTCCAGCTTAATTTCTGGGGCGAGTGCTTCGATCTTATTTTCCGGGGCGAGTGCCGTTGTCGCCCCGCCGTTCTCTCCTTCCCCTTCTGAGGGGGAAGGCCGGGATGGGGGTGCGGTCGTCGCATCACTCTGCGCCGGCGCTTCAAACAACGCATCCAGCATCTTCGGATCAACCCGTGTCATCAAATGTGAGTACGCATTCACCTTGTGCCCGTTCGGCAACGGTGTACCGACATGGGTCCACAGTAGCGGCTCCACGTTCAACAAGGCTTCGACATTTTTCGCCAGTTCAGGCAACACCGGTTTCAGATAAATCGTCAGGATCCTGAACGCTTCCAGCAGTCGGCTGCACACTTCCTGCAACGCGCCGTCCTTGCCCGGATCTTTCGCCAATTCCCATGGCTTGTTGGCATCGACGTAGGCGTTGATCGCATCGGCCTGGTCCATGATCGCCCGCAAGGCTTTGCCGTATTCGCGGCTGTCGTACAGTGCGTGAATCTCGGACGCAGCGTTGCGCAGATTCGCTATGAACGCATCGGACGATGTCGCCCAGGCGGTGACTACCTTGCCGTCGAATTTCTTTGCAATAAAGCCTGCCGCGCGGCTCGCAATATTCACATACTTGCCAATCAGATCGGCATTCACGCGTGCAACAAAATCATCCGGATTGAAATCAACGTCTTCCACTTTCGCATTCAACTTCGCCGCAATGTAATAGCGCAACCATTCCGGATTCATGCCGAGATCGAGATAGCGCAAGGGCGAAAGCCCCGTACCACGCGACTTCGACATCTTCTCGCCCGAGACCGTCAAAAAGCCGTGCACGAACACATTGTCCGGCACCTTGTAGCCGGAGAACTTCAGCATCGCCGGCCAGAACAGCGTATGGAAATACGTGATGTCCTTGCCGATGAAGTGAATCTGCTCGGTGGTCGGGTCGGCCATGAACGCATCGAAATCGCGCCCGATCTTGCCGAAATAATTCTTCAGCGTCGCCAGGTAGCCGACCGGCGCATCCAGCCACACATAAAAATACTTGCCCGGCGCATCTGGAATTTCAATCCCGAAATAGGGCGCGTCGCGGCTGATATCCCAGTCCCCCAGTCCGCCTTCGCCTTCCAGCCATTCCTTCGCCTTGTTCGCGACTTCGGATTGCAGGCGCGGTTTGCCATCGACATCACCCAAGGTCCAGCCGCGCAGGAATTCAACGCATTGCGGGTCCGACAGTTTGAAGAAAAAGTGTTCCGACGATTTCATCACCGGCGTCGCGCCGGTCAGCGTCGAGTACGGGTTCTTCAACTCGGTCGGCGCATACACGGCACTGCACACTTCGCATGAATCGCCGTACTGATCCTTGGCGCCGCACTTCGGGCACTCGCCCTTGATGTAGCGGTCGGGCAGGAACATGCTCTTGACCGGGTCGTAGAATTGCTCGACCGTCTTGGTGGTGATGAACCCAGCCGCCTTCAGCTTGCGGTAAATGTCTTGCGACAGCGCATGATTTTCCTGGCCGTCGGTCGAATGCCAATTGTCGAAGCCGATATGAAAGCCATCGAGGTATTGCTTGCGGCCAGCGGCAATTTTCGC
>CAMLDH010000105.1 GCA_946478765.1 uncultured Oxalobacteraceae bacterium
CTCCCTAACCCTCCCCCTGCAAGGGGGAGGGAATTTATCTCTCTCCGATCCGGAGCTTCCTTCCTGCGACGTGCCCTTCAACATTTTGTTGAACGGCATCGGCGGCACCGGCGTGATCACGATCGGCGCGCTGATCGGCATGGCGGCGCATCTGGAAGGCAAAGGCGTGTCGGTGCTCGACATGACCGGCATGTCGCAAAAGAACGGTTCGGTCACCTCGCATATCCGCATTACGCAAACACCCGGCACGATACGCGCACAGCGCATCGCCACCGGCGAGGCGGATTTGATCCTCGGCTGCGACATGCTGACTGCGGGCTCGCAGGATGCGATTTCCAAAATGCGCGCCGGCCGCACGCGTGCGGTGGTCAACACGCATCAGCAACCGACCGGCCATTTCACCAGGAACCCGGATTGGCATTTCCCGATTGAAGAAGTGCAGGCATTGATTCTCGAATCGGTCGACCACCGCGCCGACTTCATCGATGCCACCAGACTGGCGACTGCGTTGATGGGCGATTCGATTGCCACCAACTTGTTCATGTTGGGCTTCGCGTATCAAAAAGGCGCGATCCCGGTGTCGGAAGCGGCATTGATGCGCGCAATCGAATTGAATGGCGTGGCAATCGAATCGAACAAGAAGAGTTTTTTGTGGGGCCGTCGTGCCGCGGTGGATTTGAAGCGCGTGGAGAATGTCGCAACGCCTGCCAAGCCGGTCGTGCTGCACATGCCGCACAGCCTGGAAACCCTGGTCAAGCGCCGCGTCGCGTTCCTGACCGGGTATCAGGATGCCGATTATGCGATGCAGTATCAAAGCCTGGTCAATCTTGTCCGTTCGGCGGAGGCCGGTCTGCAACTGGGCAACAAGTTGTCGATGGCGGTGGCGAAATCCTTTTTCAAACTGATGGCGTACAAGGATGAATACGAAGTCGCGCGGCTGTACACCGACGGCCGGTTTGTCGATCAATTGAAGGCGCAGTTCGAGGGCGACTTCTCGGTGAAATTCAACCTGGCGCCGCCGCTGTTTTCAAGGAAGGACGACAAAGGGCACCTGGTGAAAGCGCAATACGGTTCATGGACCTGGCAGGCGTTCAAGCTGCTGGCGAAATTGAAAAAATTGCGCGGCACGCGGTTCGATCTGTTCGGATATACGGCCGAGCGCAAGACCGAACGCCAATTGATTGCCGACTACCGGGCGACGATCCTGTCGCTGCTGGATAAGCTGAGCGCCGACAAGCTGGCGACTGCCATTGAGATTGCGAGTCTGCCGGAAAAAATCCGCGGCTTTGGGCATGTGAAACAAAAGGCAATAGAGACTGCCATGGCTGAGCAGGCACTTCTTGTAGCGCAATACGAAGGGCGCACGAGCATCAGTGAATCAGCGAACGTGTTGCAGAAATAAAAGTGTTGTGAATTCAAAAAATCCCATCGTCCCGGCCTTCGCCGGGACGATGGAAATTGATGATCCGCAATCGGTAGCCGGACGACATTTACGTCCACGCGTTTCACGCTATACTCATTCAAATTGACATTGACGTTAACGTAAACGTAACATGTGCTCAAAGCACCATATCAGCGCGCCCTTTGCCTGGCGCGGCCCAAGGAAATCTGGAGACAAGTAATGACCGATCTTTCCGTGTCAAAGAACCTGACCGAATACCGACCCGCCCACAAGGTGCGCTTCGTCACCGCCGCCTCGCTGTTCGACGGCCACGACGCCTCGATCAACATCATGCGCCGCATCCTGATGGCCAACGGCGCCGAAGTCATCCACCTCGGCCACAACCGCTCGGTCGACGAGATCGTCACCGCGGCCTTGCAGGAAGACGCGCAAGGCATCGCGATCTCCAGCTATCAGGGCGGCCATGTCGAATACTTCAAGTACATGATCGACCTGTTGCGGCAACGCGGCGGCGCGCACATCAAGGTCTTCGGCGGCGGCGGCGGCGTGATCGTGCCGGATGAAATCGCGGATCTGCACGCGTATGGCGTCACCCGCATTTTCAGCCCGGAAGACGGCCAGCGCATGGGGCTGGTGGGCATGATCCTGTCGATGATCCAGGCCTGCGACATCGACCTGTCGCCCTATGCGCCGACCACGCTCGATGCGCTGGACGGCGACGATGTGGCGGCCAAGCACCGGCCGCTGGCGCAACTGATCACCGCACTGGAAAACGGCAAGGCCGGCGCCGGTTTGCAATCCGCACTGCAAAAAGCGGCCGACACGATCCCGGTGCCGACGCTCGGCATCACCGGCACCGGCGGCGCCGGCAAATCGTCGCTGACCGACGAGCTGATCCGCCGCATCCGGCTCGACCAGGACGATGCATTGCATATCGCCGTGATCTCGATCGACCCGTCGCGCCGCAAATCGGGCGGCGCATTATTGGGCGACCGCATCCGCATGAATGCGATCAATCCGTGGAATGGTCCATCGCGCGCGCAGTCTCGTGTATTCATGCGCTCGCTCGCAACGCGTGAAGCCGGCTCCGAGATTTCGCAGGCATTGCCGGACGTGATTGCCGCGTGCAAGGTAGCCGGCTTCGATCTGGTGATTGTGGAAACCTCCGGCATCGGGCAAGGCGATGCGGCCATCGTGCCGCATGTCGATGCCAGCATGTATGTGATGACGCCGGAGTTCGGCGCCGCCTCGCAACTGGAAAAAATCGACATGCTCGACTTTGCCGATTTTGTCGCAATCAACAAATTCGACCGCAAGGGTGCACAGGATGCCTTGCGCGATGTCGCCAAGCAGTACCAGCGCAATCGTGAATTGTTCAGCAAGCGTCCGGACGAGATGCCGGTGTACGGCACGCAGGCATCGCGCTTCAATGACGATGGCGTCACGGCGCTGTACCAGGGCTTGCTGCCGAAACTGGTCGAACTCGGACTGATTGCAAAGCCGAGCAAATTGACAGCGGTCAAGGCGAAATTCTCATCCGGCAAGAATGCCATCGTGCCGCCGGCGCGCAGCCGCTATCTGGCGGAGATCAGCGATACCGTGCGTGGGTATCACAAGTTCACCGCGAAGCAGGTGAAGCTGGCGCGCGAACGGCAGCAATTGCAGGAATCACGACGCATGCTGTTGGACTCCTCCCCTTTCAAGGGGGAGGCTGGGAGGGAGATGGGTTTAACGGCGGCGCAAACAACCCATCCCCTCCCTAACCCGCCCCTTGAAAGGGAGGGAACCCACGGCGCACTTGACGCACTCATTAGCGAGCGCGACAACAAACTCGACGCCGGCGCCAAGAAACTGCTCGCGATGTGGCCCGACATGCAAGCCGCGTACGCCGGCGATGACTACGTGGTCAAGATCCGCAAGGGTGACCAGTTTGTGGAAAGCCGCACCAAGCTGGTCCAGCACACGCTGTCCGGCACCCGGATTCGCAAGGTCGCGCTGCCGCGCTATGAAGACCACGGCGAAATCCTGCGCTTCCTGATGCGGGAAAACGTCCCCGGCGCCTTCCCCTACACCGCCGGCGTGTTCGCCTTCAAGCGCGAGAATGAAGACCCGACCCGCATGTTCGCCGGCGAAGGCGACCCGTTCCGCACCAACCGCCGCTTCAAGCTGGTGTCCGAAGGCATGGAGGCGAAGCGCCTGTCGACGGCGTTCGATTCGGTCACGCTGTACGGCGCCGATCCGGCATTGCGCCCCGACATCTACGGCAAGGTCGGCAACTCGGGCGTGTCGATTGCGACGCTCGACGACATGAAAGTGCTGTACGACGGTTTCGCGTTGTGCGACCCGACCACGTCGGTGTCGATGACGATCAACGGCCCGGCGCCGACGCTGCTCGCGATGTTCATGAACACCGCGATCGACCAGCAAATGGACAAGTTCCGCGCCGATAACAAACGCGAAGCGAGTGCCGACGAAGCGGAAAAAATCCGCGCGTGGGTGCTGCAGAACGTGCGCGGCACGGTGCAGGCCGACATCCTGAAGGAAGACCAGGGCCAGAACACCTGCATCTTCTCGACCGAATTCTCGCTGAAGGTGATGGGCGATATCCAGGAATATTTCGTGCGCCATCAGGTGCGCAATTTCTACTCGGTCTCGATCTCCGGCTATCACATCGCCGAAGCGGGCGCGAACCCGATTTCGCAACTGGCGTTCACGCTGTCGAACGGTTTTACCCTGGTCGAGGCGTATCTGGCGCGCGGCATGCACATCGACGATTTCGCGCCGAACCTGTCGTTCTTCTTCAGTAACGGCATGGACCCGGAATACACGGTGCTGGGGCGCGTCGCGCGCCGCATCTGGGCGGTGGCGATGAAGGACAAGTACGGCGCGAACGAGCGCGCGCAAAAGCTGAAGTACCACATCCAGACCTCGGGCCGCTCGCTGCATGCGCAGGAAATCGATTTCAACGATATCCGCACCACGCTGCAGGCGCTGATCGCGATCTACGACAACTGCAATTCCTTGCACACCAATGCGTACGATGAAGCGATCACGACGCCGACCGACGAATCGGTGCGGCGGGCGCTGGCGATCCAGCTGATCATCAACCGCGAATGGGGGCTGGCCAAGAACGAGAATCCGAACCAGGGCAGCTTCATCATCGAAGAATTGACCGACATGGTCGAAGAAGCGGTGCTGCAGGAATTCGAGCGCATCGCGGAACGCGGCGGCGTGCTGGGCGCGATGGAAACCGGCTATCAGCGCGGCAAGATCCAGGAAGAGTCGATGCTGTACGAGCACCAGAAGCATGACGGCACGCTGCCGATCATCGGCGTCAATACGTTCCGCAGTCCGAACGCGAACGACGCGCCGCAAAAGATCGAACTGGCGCGCTCGACCGATGAAGAAAAGCAGTCGCAGCTGACGCGTCTGGCCGACTTCCAGGCGCGCCATGCGGCGCAGGCGCCGGCGATGCTGGCGGCGCTGCAGCAGGCGGTGATCGACGATGAAAACGTGTTCGCGAAATTGATGGAGGCGGTGCGCGTGTGTTCGCTCGGGCAGATTACCGATGCATTGTTTGAAGTTGGCGGACAGTACCGGCGCAATATGTAATTGTTTCTTCAGCAGGAACCATGCCGTTACCTACTTGGCCGCCGGCATGCATGGCGGCCAAGCCGGTGCCAAACCCGGCGCATGAATAGCTGCGATAATTGCGTCTTGCCGCCGGGAAGCTTTCAATCCGAAAAATCCTCTGCCGCATCCCGTGCCGTCTATTCAGACGGTCTGATCATGTTTACAGATTGATTGACACCATGCAAACCGGCATGATCTTCGCCGCCACCGCTTATGCGATCTGGGGCGTGTTTCCCCTCTATTTCAAGACATTGCAGGACATCCCGCCGCTCGAGATCATGCTGCACCGGATCGTGTGGTCGCTGGCGTTCGTGATGCTGGTGCTGGCATGGCGCCGGCAATGGGCATGGATCGGTGAAACCGTACGCCGGCCGAAAGTGTTGGCCAGTTTCGCGCTCAGCGCATTGCTGCTGTCGACCAACTGGTTCATCTACATCTGGGCGGTCAACAACGGCCGCATCATCGATTCCAGCCTCGGCTATTTCATCAACCCGCTGGTCAATGTGCTGCTGGGGTTTCTGCTGCTGCGCGAACGCCTGCGCCCCGGCCAGTGGATGGCGGTAGCCCTGGCCGCGGCCGGCGTCGCATGGCTGACCTGGCAAGGCGGCCATCTGCCGTGGATCGGTCTGCTGCTCGCGGCGACCTTCGGCACGTACGGCTTGCTGCGCAAGACCGCCGTGCTCGGCCCGCTCGAAGGCCTGTCGCTGGAAACGCTGCTGCTGTTTCCGTTGGCGCTCGCTTATCTGATCGTGTTGACGTGGAACGGCCACAATACGTTTCTTGCGGCGCCGGCGTCATCGCGCTGGCTATTGATCGCGGCCGGTCCGATCACCGCGATACCACTGCTGCTGTTTGCGGCCGGCGCGCGCCGCATTCCATTATCGGTGCTCGGCCTGCTGCAATACATCGGCCCGTCGCTGCAACTGCTGCTTGGCGTGTGGCTGTATCACGAACCGTTCGGCGGGGGCCGCTTGATCGGCTTCGTGGTGATCTGGAGTGCGCTGGCGGTGTATTCGCTGGAAGGATTGTGGCGGACCTGGGTGGTCAGGCGCGGCGTTACGGAACCTGCCTGACGCGCAAACTGCTCTGCGTCAAATCTCGACCTGCGTCCCCAGCTCGATCACGCGATTGGTCGGAATCCGGTAGTAATCCGCCGCGTCGCGCGCATTGCGCGACATGCCGATGAAAAGACGCTCGCGCCACTGCGCCATGCCGGTGCCCGGCGCCGATATCACTGTCTGGCGCGCAATGAAGAACGACGTTTCCATCAGATCGAATGCCATCCGCGGCTTGCACAGCTCCAGCGCGTTGGGAATATCCGGCTCATCCTTGAAGCCGTAGCGCACATTCAACTGATAGCACTGATTGCCGAGATTGTCGATTTGCACGCGTTCCGCATTCGGCACCCACGGCACATCGAGGATATGCACCGTCAGGAACACGATGCGCTCATGCAGCACTTTGTTGTGCGACAGGTTGTGCAGCATCGCGTGCGGCACGCCGTCGGTCTGGGCGCGCAGGTAGATCGCGGTACCCGGCACGCGCACCGGCGGCGCGATGAACAGCGATTGCAGGAATTCATCGAGCGGCACCGCATGTTTCTTCAGGTTCTGGAATACCAGTTGACGGCCGCGCTTCCAGGTCAGCATCAAGGTGAACAGAGCGGCGCCCAGCAGCAACGGGAACCAGCCGCCGTGCAGGATTTTGAGCGCATTGGCAGAGAAAAGCGCTACATCCATCAACAGGAAAAAGCCGGTGGCGGCAAGGCTCAGCGCCAGGTTGTACTTCCAGCCGAAGCGAATCACGAAGAACGTCAATACCGTCGTCACCGTCATCGTTCCGGTCACCGCGATGCCATAGGCGGCCGCCAAGTGCGACGAGGAGCCGAAACCGACTACCGCCAGCAGCACCACGCCCAACTGCAACCAGTTGATCACCGGGATATAGATCTGCCCGATCTGCTGTGCGGAAGTATGAATGGTCCGCATGCGCGGCAAGAAGCCGAGCGCGATCGCCTCCCTGGTTATCGAGAACGCACCCGAGATCGTCGCCTGCGACGCGATGATGGTCGCCACTGTCGATAGCGCAACCAGCGGATAGATGCTCCATGCGCCGAGTTGCTGGTAGAACGGATTCGAAATGGCGGCCGGATTGGCCAGCAGCAGCGCACCCTGTCCGAGATAATTCAGCGCCAGCGCCGGAAATACGAATCCGAACCACGCGACCCGCAGCGGCCGCTTGCCGAAATGTCCCATATCCGCATACAACGCTTCCGCGCCGGTGAAAGCGAGCACCACCGCACCGAGCGCAATGAACGCGACCAGCCGGTTGTGGAGCATGAACAGCAGCGCATGCCCGGGATTCAAGGCAGCGAGAATCTGCGGCGACTGCACGATATTGACGACCCCCATCGCCGCCAGCGCTGCGAACCAGACGATCATGACCGGGCCGAACCATTTGCCGATGCCTGCAGTGCCGCGCGCTTGCAGCGCGTAGAGGCCGAACAGCACCACCACCGTCACCGGCACCACGTAAGGCCGCAGCGCGGGCGTTGCGACCTCCAGGCCCTCGATCGCGGACAGCACAGAGATCGCCGGCGTAATCACGCCGTCGCCATAGAACAATGTAGCGCCGAACAAACCCATGATCATCAACGGCACATACCAGCGCGACCCCTGACCGACCGCCGACAACGCGAGCGACATCAGTGCCATGATGCCGCCCTCGCCACGGTTGTCGGCACGCAAGACCAGCGTCACATATTTGAGCGACACGATGAGTGACAGCCCCCAGAAAATCAGCGACACCACGCCCAGCACATTGGGCGCGTCCAGCACGAGGCCGTGTTCTTTCGAAAACACCTCTTTCATCGTGTACAGGGGACTGGTGCCGATGTCGCCGTAGACGATACCGACGGCGGCGACGGTCAGTGCGGCAAGACGATTTTTTTGAAATTCCGATGACAAGTCGACACTCGCTGATGATTGTGGTGCTTTGCACAATAAAACGCGCTATTTCGAAATGCAAGAAAATTTCTCGCCTGATCTGAGATGCGCCGACTTACGCCTTGAAAAAACGAAAGCAGCGCGAAATTATATTGAGATGCGCGTCACGAACAATGCCCGCCGGTCTCGCATCGGTTATCCTTGCACTCACCCCTTTTTGTAAACAACCACCACTCGACATTCCTATGGCTCAATACGTATACACGATGAACCGCGTGGGCAAGATCGTCCCGCCCAAGCGCCAGATCCTCAAAGACATTTCGCTGTCCTTCTTCCCCGGCGCCAAAATCGGCGTGCTCGGCCTGAACGGCTCCGGCAAATCGACGCTGCTCAAAATCATGGCCGGCATCGACAAAGATATCCAGGGCGAAGCGGTACCGATGCCGAACCTCAATATCGGCTACCTGCCGCAGGAGCCGGAACTCGATCCGGAGCAAACCGTGCGCCAGGCCGTCGAAGGCGGCTTGGGCGAAGTGTTTGAAGCAAAAGCAAAACTCGACGCGGTATATGCCGCCTACGCGGAAGAAGACGCCGACTTCGATGCGCTGGCCGCCGAACAGGCACGGCTGGAAGCGATCATCTCGACGTCGGCCGGCGACAACCCGGAACAGCAACTGGAAATGGCCGCCGACGCGTTGCGCCTGCCGCCGTGGGACGCCAAGATCGGCGTATTGTCCGGCGGTGAAAAACGCCGCGTCGCATTGTGCCGGCTGCTGCTGTCCAAACCCGACATGCTGCTGCTGGACGAACCGACCAACCATCTGGATGCGGAATCGGTCGACTGGCTGGAGCAATTCCTGCAGCGCTTCCCCGGCACCGTGGTCGGCATCACGCATGATCGCTACTTCCTCGACAACGCCGCCGAATGGATTCTGGAACTGGACCGCGGCCACGGCATTCCGTGGAAAGGCAATTACAGCTCGTGGCTGGAACAAAAAGGCAACCGCCTGAAGCAGGAAGAAGCCACCGAATCGTCGCGCCAGAAAACCATCGCCAAGGAACTGGAATGGGTAAGGCAAAATCCGAAAGGCCGGCAAGCGAAGAGCAAGGCGCGTCTGGCCCGCTTCAATGAGTTGTCCGAGCACGAATACCAGAAGCGCAACGAGACGCAGGAGATTTTCATTCCGGTCGCGGAGCGCCTCGGCAATGAAGTGATCGAGTTCAAGAATGTCTCGAAAGCATTCGGCGACCGCCTGCTGATCGACAACCTGAGTTTCCGCATTCCGGCCGGCGCGATCGTCGGCATCATCGGCCCGAACGGCGCGGGTAAATCGACGCTCTTCAAAATGATCACCGGCAAGGAACAGCCCGACAGCGGCGAAGTCGTGATCGGCAGCACCGCCAGAGTATCGATCGTCGACCAGTCGCGCGAGTCACTGGAAAACAACAAGACGGTGTTCGAAGACGTGACCGGCGGCGCCGATATCCTGACGGTCGGCCGCTTCGAAATGCCATCGCGCGCGTATCTCGGCCGCTTCAATTTCAAAGGCGGCGACCAGCAAAAAGTCGTCGGCAACCTGTCGGGCGGCGAACGCGGCCGTCTGCATCTGGCGAAGACGCTGCTGCAAGGCGGCAATGTATTGCTGCTGGATGAACCGTCGAACGATCTGGATGTGGAAACCTTGCGCGCGCTGGAAGATGCGTTGCTGGAATTCGCCGGCAGCGTGCTGGTGATTTCGCATGATCGCTGGTTCCTGGACCGGATTGCGACGCATATTCTGGCGTTTGAAGGCAATTCGCAGGTGAGCTTCTTCGACGGGAATTATCAGGAGTATGAGGCGGACAAGAAGAAGAGATTGGGCGAGGAAGGGTCGAAGCCGAAGCGGATTCGGTATAAGCCGATTTCGCGGTGATTTCGGTAGCTTTGTAACGGTAGCGCGGGTTGGTGTTGTAAGGCGCCGGAGGTGTTAAACCATCCGGCGCATCGCGCTACGAGTTCTACATTGAGGCTTGTAAGTTAATATGACAGAACTTCTCTCAAATCCACAAACTTGGGTTAATTGGTTTGCACCAATTATCCTAATGACTTTAGCAAGCAGACTTTATAAACACTTTGCTTCAACTGCAAAAAACCTTGTAAAAGCATCTCGGCTCAAAGAACTTACGTTGATTAAAAACAACCGAAGAAACCCTTATCTGGTTTACTCACAAATAACAAAGTCTTCTTCGTATTTCACGCTTTTTTTATGCTCCGGCCTCTTGTTCTACGTAGCATTACTTACAACACCATTTCTGGCACAAATAAAAAACAATTTCTTTGTTGTTTTTGTGGCCATGAGCCCTGTTATATTTTTTGAAATTTTGTGGTTGAGGCAAGACAGTTTTACAAAACAGCTAATAAAATCAGCCTATAAAATAACCCCTAAT
>CAMLDH010000106.1 GCA_946478765.1 uncultured Oxalobacteraceae bacterium
AGCGTCACGTCGCAGCCGGGCGCATCGAATGCGGTGGTGATGTCGTTGCGCGCTAGCGCCGCGCCGAGCGAGATCGAATGCGATGCGAGGCGGCTGTCGCGACTTTGCATCGCATGGATGCCGGCGATATGGAGCGCTGATGTCGCTTCCTGCTGCAACTTGTAGTGTTCGACCGATGCGTGATCGGCAGTGAAGATCTGCGTCACGGCATTGGTGAAATATTCAGCGCCGTCGACGCCGGCGTAATGTTCGATGACGGTGGCCTGCGCGCCGCGTTCGGCCACGATCAGGTTGCGCGGGTAGATCGCCGCATGCGCCTGCGTCGCCAGGAACAGCAAGTGGATCGGCGCCTCGACGACCGTGCCGCGCTGCACGCGCAGGTAGGCGCCGTCCGTCATCAGCGCCGTGTTGAGCGCGCCGAATGCGGTTTGCCGGTGGGTGTCGCACAGATAGGGCTCCAGCGCATCCGGCGCATGGTCTAGCATGCTGGAAAGGCTCTGCACGGACACGCCGGCCGGCAACGGGCCCTGCAATGACAATGCGGCCGAATAATGGCCATTGAGGAACACCAGCAAGTGGCCACCATGACTGTCGAGGGCCAGATTCGTGACCCATGCGGTGGCCGCCACGTCGCTGGCGCCAGCGTCGGCCATCGCAACGAAATTTTTTCTTTCGAGCGCGGTGAGGCTGGTGTACTTCCAGTCTTCGTCGCGCGTGGTCGGCAATCCGGTTTGCGCAAAGCGCTCCAGCGCACTGCTGCGCACCTGGTTCAGCCACGGCACGCGCGCACCGGGCAAGGCGTGCGCAACGCGCGCGAAATCGGCGAGATAGCGGTCCCTGGCGAGAGTGCTCATAGCGCCAATGCTCCGCTCGTGATGATGTCGCTCTTCATCGACGCATCGTCCAGCCAGCCGTAGCCGCGCTGCTCCAGTTCCAGCGCCAATTCGCGGCCGCCCGATTTGACGATTCTGCCTTGCGACAATACGTGAACGGCATCCGGCACCACGTAATCGAGCAGGCGCTGATAGTGCGTGACCAGGATCATTGCGCGCGCCGGACTGCGCAACGCGTTGATGCCTCGGGCCACGACTTGCAATGCGTCGATGTCGAGTCCGGAGTCGGTTTCGTCGAGGATCGCGAGCGCCGGTTCCAGCAGCGCCATTTGCAGGATTTCATTGCGCTTTTTTTCGCCGCCGGAAAAGCCTTCATTGACCGCGCGATACAGCAGCTCGTCGCGCATGTCCATCAACGTCATCTTTTGCTTGATCAGCATGAGAAATTCGATCGCATCCAGTTCGGGCAAGCCGCGATGGCGGCGGATATTGTTCAATGCGGCTTTCAGCAGATAGACGTTGCTGACGCCGGGAATTTCGACCGGATATTGAAACGCCAGGAAGACGCCTTCGCGCGCGCGTTCTTCCGGCGGCAACGTCAACAGATCGCGCCCTTGATAGCGCACTTCGCCGCCGGTAACGTCGAATGTCTCTCGTCCCGCCAGCACCTGCGCCAGCGTGCTCTTGCCGGAGCCGTTCGGCCCCATGATCGCGTGCACTTCGCCGGCGTTGACGTTCAGGTCGAGGCCGCGCAGTATGGGTTTGCCATCGACGTTGACTTGCAGGTTTTTGATTTCCAGCATGATGCTTATCCTTTATGGATTTAGCCGACGCTGCCTTCCAGGCTCACGCTCATCAGCTTTTGCGCTTCCACCGCGAACTCCATCGGCAATTCCTTGAACACTTCCTTGCAAAAGCCGTTGACGATCATCGACACCGCGTCTTCCGCCGAGATGCCGCGCTGGCGGCAATAAAACAGCTGATCCTCGCCGATGCGCGAGGTCGATGCTTCATGCTCGACGCGTGCCGTCGGGTTTTTGACTTCGATGTACGGAAACGTATGCGCACTGCTTTGGCCGCCCAGCAGCAGCGAATCGCATTGCGTGTAGTTGCGCGCGCCCTCGGCGGTCTTCAATACCTTGACCAGGCCGCGATACGCATTTTGTCCGTGTCCGGCGGAAATGCCCTTGGATACGATCGTGCTGCGCGTGTTGCGGCCGATGTGGATCATCTTGGAGCCGGTGTCGGCCTTTTGCCGGTTATTGGTCAACGCCACCGAATGGAATTCGCCGATCGAATTGTCGCCGCGCAGGATGCAGCTCGGATATTTCCACGTGATCGCGGAACCGGTCTCGACTTGCGTCCACGAGATATGCGCATGCGCGCCGCGGCAATCGCCGCGCTTGGTGACGAAGTTGTAAATGCCGCCTTTGCCCTCCTTGTCGCCCGGATACCAGTTCTGTACCGTCGAATACTTGATGCGCGCATGGTCCAGCGCCACCAGTTCCACCACCGCCGCATGCAACTGGTTTTCGTCGCGCATCGGCGCGGTGCAGCCTTCCAGATAACTGACATACGCGCCTTGGTCGGCAATGATCAAAGTGCGTTCGAACTGGCCGGTATCCTTTGCATTGATGCGGAAGTAGGTCGACAGTTCCATCGGGCAGCGCACGCCGGGCGGAATGTAGCAGAACGAGCCGTCGGAAAACACCGCCGAATTCAATGCCGCGAAAAAATTGTCGGTGTACGGCACCACCGAGCCCAGATACTGTTGCACCAGGTCCGGATGCTCGCGCACCGCATCGGAAAACGAACCGAAGATGATGCCGAGTTGACCCAGCTTTTCCTTGAACGTGGTGCCGACCGATACGCTGTCGAATACCGCATCGACCGCGACCCCGGCCAGCATCTCGCGCTCTTTCAACGGCACGCCCAGCTTCTCGTAGGTGCGCAGCAATTCCGGATCGACGTCATCCAGACTCTTCGGCCGGTCATTGAGGGACCGGGGCGCCGAATAATAAATAATGTCCTGGTAATCGATCGGCGGATAGTGTGCGGTGGACCAGCGCGGTTCGGTCATCGTGAGCCAATGCCGGAACGCCTTCAGACGCCACTCCAGCATGAATGCCGGCTCGTTCTTCCTGGCCGAGATCATGCGGATTGTGTCTTCGGTCAATCCGCGCGGTACCGTATCGACTTCCAGATCGGTGACGAAACCGTGCCGGTATTCGCTGTCGATCAGTTGGTCGAGACTGTTTGCCTGCTCTGTCATGAATGTTCTCCCGCTCTATTGCGGCGTGATCGCCGCTTTCTTGCGCGCTGGACGTGCCGCTTGGATGCCGCTGATATCGACCGGTTCTGCGACGGGCTGCATCATGTGTTCCAGCGTGACTTGTTGCAATGCCTGCAGCACGACGCGGTTGACGCGTTGCCAGTTGGCGCGTACCGGGCAGCCGCTTTCCTGCATGCATAAACCGGGCGTGATGCTGCATTCGGTCATGCCGATCGGGCCATCCATCGCGCCGATGATTTGCGCAATCGAAATTTGCGACGGCGGCCGCGCCAACAGATAGCCGCCGCGTGCGCCGCGCAGCGAAATAACCAAGCCTTCGCGCGCCAGGATCTTGAGAATTTTGCTGACCGTCGGCACCGGCACATGGACAATGGCCGCGACGTCGGCGGCGCTTTGTACCTGTTCCGGCTGACGCACCATCGTGCTCAGGATCACGGTACCGTAATCGGCCAGTTTGCTCATTTTCAACATCGATTGTCTCCGTGTTTAAAATAGGACCAATACAGTGCTAATTTGTTCCGGGTTCAACCATGCGTATTTTCGGGTATGCGTTATTGAATGTTGATGCGTTGGCGGGGCGAGTCTGTCTATGTCGGTGCAAGTCCGGCATCAGTAATGCAACAGAACCCAAAATTATTGTGCTTGTTCCAGCGTCGGCGGTGTGAAAGGCTTGCCGAAAACATAGGTGTAAGTCGGATAAAACGAGCAATACATGACGACGGTCAGCATGATCGATAAAGGCAGCAGGACCATCACGGTCACTGCGGCTTTGGCGATCAGCAATGCAATCAGGGTGCTGACGACGGCGGGCAGGATCACGCCGATGGCCGTCCACGCCAGGCCGTACAACAGAAAGGCCTTGCCCGCCCGGCGTACCGCAAAGAAGCTATAGAAAACTGATTTTCCAGCACTCATGTTTTGCCACGTCGCCAGCGGCGCGGCATACCAGAACGCCATCGCCGCCGGCGTGTAGACGGCGGCAGAAAACAGCATCGCCAGCGCCATGTTGGATTCCCGCACGGTCTTGGCGTTGAGCGTGCTCTGTCCGCTCATCACCATCCAGAACACGCCGCCATCCACCAGCGCAGAGGCCGCGACCGCAAGAATTGCCGCCAGCAGATACAGCACGCCCAGCGTCAGCAAGGTGCGCAGCGCGGGCGAGCGAAAGCCGGTCAATAGCAGATTCGGATAGATGCGCTTGCCTTGTTCGATGTGCACGCATGCCTGCATGAATGCCATCGAAAACACCGGCACCAACAGCAGCGGCAGCAGTTGCCCGAGCACAGGGATGATGCCGAGCGCGAACATCAGAAACATGTAGCCCATGAACAGCGTCGACATCTCGGCCGGTTGTTTGCGAAACAGCGCAAAGCCTTCCTTGACCCAGATCCAGCCGATTTTTGCGGGGAGTTTTTCCATGGTGTCAGCGCGCCGCAATCAGTGCCGGTGCAGGTTGCGCGATCCGTTGCCGCAAGATCCGTTCGAAGTGGCCTGGGTCGTGCGGCGTCAGTATTTCTGCATCGCGCGGTGAATGAAGGTCGTACAGGCGCGACAGCCAGAAGCGCAAGGCGCCGGCGCGCAGCATCGGTTGCCATGCCGTTTGTTCTGCATCGGTAAACGGCCGCTCCGCATGATAGGCGTCGAGCATCGCGCGCACGCGCGCCGGGTCGAGTGCGCCGCTGTCCAGATCAATGCACCAGTCGTTGACGGTGATCGCGACATCGAACAGCCACGTATCGCAACCGGCAAAATAGAAATCGAAAAATCCGGTCAACCGATCGCCATCGAACATCACGTTGTTGCGGAACAGGTCGGCATGAATCGGGCCGCGCTGCAATTGCTGATATGCATCGCTGATCGCAAATGCATTCTGAAAATGCATTTCGGCTCGCAGCAAGTGCTGGCTGTCGCCCGGCAGATGCGGCAGTACGATCGGTGTGGTTGCATTCCACCAGTCGAGACCGCGCAAATTTGGTTGATGGATTTCGAAATCTTGCGCCGCCACGTGCATCTTCGCCAGCATGGCGCCGACCGCTGCGCAGTGCAACGGTGCCGGCGCCATCTGGTGACCGCCTTCGAGCTTGGTCACGATCGACGCCGGTTTGCCATGCAGCGCATTGATGATTGCGCCATCGTTGCCGGTGATCGGCGCCGGCACCAGCACGCCGCGCTGCGCCAGATGGCGCATCAGGTGCAAATAGAAGGGCAGTTGTTCAAACGTGAGGTTTTCAAACACCGTCAGGACATATTCCCCGGTCTCGGTCGTGATGAAAAAATTGCTGTTTTCAATGCCGGATGAAATGCCTTTGATGGCGAGCGCTTTACCGAGCGGGAATTGCTTGATCCAGGACGTAAGGTCGTCCAGGCTAACCGGAGTGAAAACTGCCATGAGAAAGTAGGGAAAAGACGAGTCGGAAAAGGAACGGAGAAAGAGGGCGGCGAACCGCTATTTTTTTGGCGCTTCGGAAGCGGCCGGGGGCGGTGCCGGCGTTTGCGCCGCCTCGGCCGCCACCGTTCCGTTCTTGCGGGCGAGGTCGAATTCCTGCACTTGCCATTGCGGCGCGCGTATCGAATTGCTTTGCGCGTCGCCCGGCAGCGCGCTGCCGGCGGGGTCGTTCGGTTTCAGGTAATAGGTGCTTTTGCCGCTCTGCACCTTGATCTCGGTGACTTTGCCTTGTTGACGTTTTTCCGTGATTTTCCGCTCGCTGTCGGGCTTGCGAATCGTAATCGCGGGGGTTTCGCCTTCTTCCAGCTTTTCCAGTTTCGGCGGTGGTTCAGCCGGCTGCTGGGCGGCGGCCGGCAACGGCATTGCCAAAGCGGCAAGGTAAGCGGCGACGGGCCAAATTGTAAGGGAGCGCATCATGATGGTGGAATGAGGTGGTTGGAAGTGTGCCTATACAGACCATTGTAGCAAACCGGGCTCCGCGCGCCTCGAATAACTTTCCCTATAAAAATGCGCTGGTTTGCGGATCTTCATCGGTCAGCACAATATCGCGCGCTTCATAGAATGCAAAAATGGCATCGACGATATTGGCCGGCTCATCGATCAACTGCACCAGATCCAGGTCGCTTTCATTGATCATGCCGCTCGACACCATTTGGGCGCGGAACCAGTCGAGCAACCCGCGCCAGAACGCGGTGCCGACCAGGATGACTGGAATCCGGCGGGATTTGCCGGTTTGCATCAGCGTCAGCACTTCGCTCATTTCATCGAGCGTGCCGAAGCCGCCGGGCATCACGACATACGCATCCGCATATTTGACGAACGCGACCTTGCGCGCGAAAAAGTGACGGAAGCTCAGCGAAATATCCTGCCACGCATTGCCTTTTTGTTCGCGCGGCAATTCGATATTGAGGCCGACCGACGACGAGCGTCCTTCGAACGCGCCCTTGTTGGCCGCTTCCATGATGCCCGGCCCGCCGCCCGACATTACGGCAAAGCCTTCATCGGACAGGCGGCGCGCGATATCGATGCATAATGCGTACATCGGATCGTCCGGCTTGGTCCGTGCGGAACCGAAGATCGATACCGCAGGGCGCAGCTCGGAGAGCCGTTCGGCCGACTCGATAAACTCTGCCATAATCGTGAACATTTGCCACGACTCACGCGCCTTCTTCGATGTTGCGCGTTCGATGTTGCTGATCTGCCGCAGGCGCGGCACATTTTTTCCTTTTAATGCCATATGAATAAAACCCTGCTGTTGGTTGACGGCTCCAGTTACCTGTATCGCGCATTTCACGCGATGCCCGATTTACGCAATGCCGACGGGGCGCCGACCGGCGCCATCTACGGCATGATCAACATGCTGCGCCGCTTGCGCAGCGATTACTCTGCAGCATACATCGCCTGCGTATTCGACGCAAAAGGTAAAACTTTCCGCGACGATCTGTATGCGCAATACAAGGCGAACCGCGCGTCGATGCCGGACGACCTGGTTAAGCAGATCGAACCGATCCACGAGGCGGTGCGCGCGCTCGGCTGGCCGATCCTGATGGTCGACGGCATCGAAGCGGACGACGTGATCGGCACGCTGGCGGTGCAGGCGGTTGCGCACGGCATGAATACGGTCATTTCCACCGGCGACAAGGATCTGGCGCAGCTGGTCAATGAGCATGTCACGCTGATCAATACGATGAGCAACGAGAAGCTCGACATTCCCGGTGTCGTGACCAAATTCGGCGTGCTGCCGGAACGCATCGTCGATTACCTGACCTTGATCGGCGACAGCGTCGATAACGTGCCGGGCGTCGACAAGGTCGGGCCGAAAACGGCCGTCAAATGGCTGACCCAGTACGGCACGCTGGACGGGATCGTCGAACATGCGGCCGATATTGGCGGCGCGGTCGGTGAAAACCTGCGCCGTGCGCTGGACTGGCTGCCGAAGGGCAAGGAATTGATTACGGTTAAAACCGACTGCGACCTGTCCGCGCACATGGTCACGATTCCGGACTCGCTGCTTGCGAAACCAATCGATAACAACGCCTTGATCGATTTCTTCAAGCGGTATGGCTTCAAGACATGGCTGCGCGACGCGACCGGCGAATCGGCTGCAGGCGTGCGTGCGCCGGCGCAAGAGGGTGACGCGCAAAGCAATTTATCTGGCGCCGCAGGCGGCAACGCGGTTGCGACGCAGTACGAGACGGTGCTGACCGAAGCGCAACTGGACCAGTGGCTGGCAAAAGTCGATGCCGCGGCGCTGACCTCGGTCGATACCGAGACCACCTCGCTCGACCCGATGCAGGCGCAACTGGTCGGCATTTCATTATGCTGCGAACCCGGCATCGCCGCCTACATCCCGGTCGCGCACCGCTACCCGGATGCGCCGCTGCAATTGCCGCGCGACTATGTGTTAGCCAAGCTCAAGCCGTGGCTGGAAAATCCGGCCAAAGCGAAAGTCGGCCAGCACCTGAAATACGACAGCCACATCTTCGCCAATCACGGCGTCGAATTGCGCGGCATCGTGCACGATACATTGCTCGAATCCTACGTGTTCGAATCGCACAAGAGTCACGATATGGACAGCCTCGCGCTGCGTCATCTGAACCACAAGACGATCACGTTCCAGGATGTGTGCGGCAAGGGCGCGTCGCAAATCTGCTTCGATGAAGTTGCGCTCGATCGCGCCACCGAATACGCGGCGGAAGATGCGGATGTGACCCTGCAATTGCATCAGGCGATGTGGCCGCATATCGCCGACAACGACAAGCTGCGATTCATCTACGAAAAGATTGAATTGCCGACTGCGGTCGTGTTGCAAAAAATCGAACGCAACGGCGTGTTGATCGATGCCGAATTGCTCGGCATTCAGTCGAACGAGTTGGGCCGGCGCATGCTGGAGATCGAGAAGAGCGCGTATGAATTGGCGGGCCAGCCGTTCAACCTGAATTCGCCGAAGCAGATCGGTGAAATATTTTTCGACAAGCTGAAATTGCCGGTCGTGAAAAAGACGCCGTCGGGTTCGCCCTCCACCGATGAAGAAGTATTGCAAAAGCTGGCCGAGGATTATCCACTGCCGAAAGTGCTGCTCGACTACCGCAGTTTGTCGAAACTGAAATCGACCTACACCGACAAATTGCCGAAGATGATGGATGCCGGCACCGGCCGCGTGCATACCAATTACGCGCAAGCGGTGGCGGTCACCGGCCGGCTCGCATCGAACGAACCGAACCTGCAGAATATTCCGATCCGCACCGCCGAGGGACGGCGCATACGCGAGGCCTTCATCGCGCCGCCCGGCCGCGTGATCGTGTCGGCCGATTATTCGCAGATCGAGTTGCGCATCATGGCGCATCTGTCGGGCGACGTGAACATGCTGCGCGCCTTTGCCGACGGCGAGGATATTCATCGCGCGACTGCCGCCGAAATATTCAGCATTGCGCCGGCCGACGTCAGCAGCGAGCAGCGCCGTTATGCAAAGGTGATCAACTTCGGCTTGATATACGGCATGAGCGCGTTCGGTCTGGCCGGCAATCTCGGCATCGAGCGCGCGGCGGCGCAAAGCTATATCGACAAATACTTTGTGCGTTTTTCCGGCGTCAAACAATTCATGGATGACACGCGTGCGCAGGCCAAGGCGCTCGGCTATGTGGAAACCGTCTTCGGCCGCCGCCTGTGGCTGCCCGAAATCAATTCGCCCAACGGTCCGCGCCGCCAGGGCGCCGAGCGCGCCGCGATCAATGCGCCGATGCAGGGCACTGCGGCCGACCTGATCAAGCTGTCGATGATCGTTGTGCAGGATTGGCTGGAAGCGCAGCGCCTGCAATCGCTGATGGTGATGCAGGTGCATGATGAATTGGTGCTGGAAGTGCCGAATGACGAACTGGATCTGGTGCGCAGAAAATTGCCGGAGCTGATGGCCGGTGTCGCGCAGTTGAAGGTGCCGCTGATTGCCGAAGTCGGCGTGGGAAAAAATTGGGACGAGGCGCATTGACCCGGCCTGTCTTCGACGCATCTTGCATCCGTTTGCCGAAAAGACAGGCCTGTGTTTTAATTTGCAACTTTGTTGCATGATTCCTGGGGCTTACCATTAATTCCACGCTGTTTTCCATCCTGCTTGCCACGACCATTGCCGGCGTTTTCAGCATTTCTGCGGCTGCCGTATTTTCATTCACACTGTTGTCGAAAATGGTCGAACGCATGGTCAGCCTGTCGGTCGGCATCATGCTGTCGACTTCGCTGCTGCACGCATTGCCGGAAGCGTTTGAATCGCAGGCCGATGCGCGCAGCTTGTTCGCAACCTTGCTGGGCGGCCTGCTGGCTTTTTTTCTTCTTGAAAAATTTGCGATCCTGCGTCACTCGCATCATCACGAAGGCGACGGCCACCATCATGCACATGGCCACGACGCGCATGAAGCGGGCAAGGCCGGGTGGATGATTCTGGTCGGCGACGGCATGCATAATTTCACCGATGGGATTTTGATTGCAGCCGCATTTTTAGCCAATCCGAAACTGGGTATCGTGACCGGCCTGGCCATTATTGCGCATGAAATTCCGCAAGAGATCGGCGACTTCATCGTGCTGCTCAATGCCGGCTTCACGCGTACCCGCGCCTATATATACAACCTGATTTGCAGCCTGATGGCGGTACTGGGCGGCGTGCTCGGCTACCTGATGCTGGAGAGCGCGACCGGCTGGATTCCGTATGTGCTGGTGTTCGCGTCATCCGGCTTTATTTACATTGCGGTCAGCGACTTGATGCCGCAGATGCAGCGCCGCGCGACTTTGCGCGAGACGATTCCGCAGATTTTGCTGATTGCGCTGGG
>CAMLDH010000107.1 GCA_946478765.1 uncultured Oxalobacteraceae bacterium
GGAAAACAGATTATCCCGCTTCCAGAGAAAAAGATGTTTGCGCATTGAGAAAGCGGGTCTGGGTACCGCGATTGCCCCATTGTTCCTGCTGATCGACAGCTTGATGTCCGGGCGACTGGTCGCGCCGTCCGGCTTTATTGCCGATGGCACGCAATACATCGCGCTATTGCGCAAACCGCTGGCGCAACATTCCGCAGAAGAGCAATTCATGCATTGGCTGCAAAGCGCTGCGGCGGAAACCCTGGCGCAAACGGAAAAATTTCGGCATTAGGTCTTGTTGACTAGGCTCTGTTGACGTTTTGCCGTCGGTTTGTTGAAGCTGTTCTGTGGGTGCTGCAGGTTGGCGGTCAGCGGCGCTCCCTGCCGGCAGAGCGCGGCAACTGGAACAGTGTGTTCAAACGCTTTTCACGCTGGTCGGCCTTGGGCGTGTGGGACCATCTTCTTGGCTTTCAGGCGAAAGCCGCTGATCTTCAAGACGTTTCCATCGACAGCACCATTGCGCGCGCCCATGCATGCGCCGCCGGGGCTGCCCGAAGCGGCGCAGCGAGGAGGTGCTGGGCCGGTCGCGCGGCGGCTTTGGTTGCAAGATCCAGGCGGCGGTTGACGGCTTGGGTCTGCCCATCAGGTTTATCCTGGCCGGCGCACAAGCGGCCGATATCAGTCAAGCCATCCCGCTGATGACAGGATTGACGGTCCATGCATGCCTGGCCGATAAAGGATACGACGCCAACGCGTTTCTGGCATGGTTGCAGGCCCATGGGATCAAGACGGTGATTCCCCCGAAAGCCAACCGAAAGGAGCAAAGGCAGTGCGATTGGTGGCATTACAAGGAGCGCCATCTGGTCGAGTGCATGTTTGGAAAACTCAAGTACTACCGTCGCCTCGCCATGCGATACGAGAAAAAAGCCCTTCATTTCATGGGGATGCTGGCGTTCGCGGGTGTTTTGCTTTGGCTGCGGTGAGCCGCAGCCAAACGTCAATAGAGCCTAGGGTAAATGTCGTTCTGCGAGGGTAAATTGCGCCTGCCTGATAAGCGGACCTTATTCGATTACCGATTTGGGCGCATCCGCCGCGCTCCGCTGCCGGCGCCGGTCCAGCCACCAAGCCAGCAGCGGCAACGCCAGAAATCCGCCCGGTGCCACAAACAGCACCAGGTAGGGACTAACCGATGCCAGCCGGCGCAGCTTGGCCCGGATTTTCTTGCGCTCGGCGTCGGTCCAGCGGTAACCGTTGCGCTGTTTCATCAAAAGCGGCATCAGCCCGCGCATTTGCGACATCTCTTCCGACAGCCGCATGCGCTCGCGGTTTTGCAGCGCCCAGCCCCATTGGAGCACCCGCCGTATGGGAAGGAGCGAAGTTGCCAGTGCAGAGATGGATCGCCGGAACAATTGTTATTCTTGTAAAGGATGAAGTATCGGTAATGCAAGGTCTGGTTCGATTGTATACCCATCCTTCGCATGCGCCGCGGCCATTTCGGCCCATTTATGCCGGCATGCTTCTTACTTGGACTGCCAGCCCCCCCCGTACATAGTTGATTCCATATGCATTGAATTTCCCTTGCTGCGTGCAGTCGTCCGGCACAAAGGTTTCGGGAGACATCGTGAAATAAAAACGGCACCGCGGAAATTCCGGGGTGCCGTTTAATTTAAAGCGACTGCGGGATTAAACTTCGCCGTCCGGTGTTCCGGTCGTTTCTGCAATCTCTGCTTCCGCTGCACGCGCCGATTGCTCGGCTTGCAGCAACGCTGTACGCTCTTCCGCTTCCCACGATTCCTTCTCCTTGCGGGCGCGATGGAATGCGAGGCCGGTACCGGCAGGAATCAAGCGGCCGACGATGACGTTTTCCTTCAAGCCACGCAAACCGTCTTTCTTGCCCATGATCGCCGCTTCGGTCAGGACACGTGTAGTTTCCTGGAACGATGCCGCGGAGATGAACGAGTCGGTCGATAGCGATGCCTTGGTGATACCGAGCAGTACGTTTTCATATGTCGCCGGGATCTTGCCTGCAGCAATCACGCGATCGTTTTCGTCCAACAACTCGGAGCGCTCGACCTGCTCGCCCACGATATAGCTGGAATCGCCCGCATCAACCACTTGCACGCGGCGCAGCATCTGACGCACGATCACTTCGATATGCTTGTCGTTGATCTTCACGCCTTGCAAGCGGTACACGTCCTGCACTTCATCGACAATGTAACGTGCCAGCGCTTCGATACCCAACAAACGCAGGATGTCTTGCGGATCGGCCGGGCCGTCCACGATCATCTCGCCCTTGTTGACAACCTGGCCGTCATGCACGAGCACTTGCTTGTCCTTGGTGATCAGGAACTCGTGCTTGTTGCCGTCCATGTCGGTGATTTCCAGACGCTGCTTGCCCTTGGTTTCCTTGCCGAAGGCAACGGTACCGGTGACCTCCGCCAGCATGCCGGCATCTTTCGGCGAGCGTGCTTCGAACAACTCGGCCACGCGCGGCAGACCGCCGGTAATATCACGTGTTTTCTGCGATTCGGTCGGGATACGCGCCAGCACTTCGCCGACGGTGACTTGCTGGCCGTCTTTCACGGTGATCAGCGCACCGACCTGGAAGCCGATCGTCACAGCGTGCTCTGTGCCGGCGATCTTCACTTCTTCGCCATGTTCATTCAACAGTTTCACCTGCGGACGAACAGTCTTGGTGACGGAACCGCGACGCTTCGCATCGATAACCACCAGGGTCGACAGACCGGTAACTTCGTCGATCTGTTTCGCAACGGTCGAACCTTCTTCAACGTTCTCGAACTTCACCGTACCGGTGTATTCGGTAATGATCGGACGGGTCAGCGGATCCCATGTTGCCAATGCAGTGCCGGCTTTGATCGTCATGCCATCCTTGACGATCAGTGTGGCGCCGTATGGCACCTTGTGGCGCTCACGCTCGCGACCATGGTCGTCAGTGATCAGTACTTCGCCGGAACGGGAAATGACGATCTGGCCGCCTTTGCCGTTGGTGACGTAACGCATCGTGGCGGTAAAGCGCACGGTACCGTTCGATTTGGCTTCAACTGAAGACGCAACCGCTGCACGCGACGCCGCACCACCGATGTGGAAAGTACGCATCGTGAGCTGGGTACCCGGCTCGCCGATCGACTGCGCAGCGATCACACCGACAGCTTCGCCGGCGTTGACCAGCGAACCGCGACCGAGGTCGCGGCCATAGCACTTACCGCACAAGCCGTAACGCGTGTCGCATGTCAGCGGCGTACGGACCTTGACTTCATCGATGCCGAGGCGTTCGATTTCTTCAACTGCATCTTCGTCCAGCAAAGTGCCGGACTCATACAACGTCGCCTGGGTTTCAGGATTGACGATGTCATTCGCCGCGACGCGGCCGAGAATACGATCGCGCAATGCTTCGATGACTTCGCCGCCTTCGACCAATGCCTTCATCGATGCGCCGTTCGCTGTGCCGCAATCGTCCTCGATCACAACCAGATCCTGCGTCACGTCAACCAGACGACGCGTCAGGTAACCGGAGTTCGCGGTCTTCAACGCGGTATCGGCCAGACCTTTACGCGCACCGTGCGTCGAAATAAAGTACTGCAACACGTTCAGACCTTCGCGGAAGTTCGCGGTAATCGGCGTCTCGATAATCGAGCCATCCGGCTTGGCCATCAGGCCACGCATACCGGCCAACTGGCGAATCTGGGCTGCCGAACCGCGGGCGCCGGAGTCGGCCATCATGTAAATCGCATTAAACGATTCCTGCGTCGACTTGGTACCGTCGCGCTTGATGACGTCTTCCACCTTGAGCTGGTCCATCATGGCCTTGCCGACTTCGTCGCCGGCCTTGCCCCAGATATCCACCACTTTGTTGTAGCGTTCGCCCGCAGTCACCAGACCGGACGAGTATTGCTGTTCGATCTGTTTGACTTCGTGCTCGGCATCGGCGATCAGCGTGACTTTTTGCGGCGGCACCAGCATGTCGTCGACGCAAATCGAGATACCGGCACGCGTCGCGAGACGGAAGCCCGACTGCATCAACTGGTCGGCAAACACGACTGTCGCACGTAGTCCGCACTTGCGGAACGAGGTGTTGATCAGCTTCGAGATTTCTTTCTTTTTCAGCGCGCGGTTCAGCACGCTGAACGGCAAGCCCTTCGGCAGAATTTCCGACAGAATCGCACGACCGATGGTGGTCTCGTAACGTGTGATCGTCTTTTCGAATTCGCCGGTCTCCGGATTTTTCGGATACTCGGTGATACGCACGGTAACGCGGGTCGTCAGTTCGACTTCCTTGTTGTCGTACGCACGAATTACTTCGGACACGTCCGGGAACATCATGCCTTCGTTCTTGCCGTTGATCTTTTCACGGGTGGCGTAGTACAGCCCCAGCACGATATCCTGCGACGGCACGATCGACGGTTCGCCGTTGGACGGGAACAGGATGTTGTTGGAGGCCAGCATCAAGGTGCGGGCTTCCATCTGCGCTTCGATCGACAACGGTACGTGGACCGCCATCTGGTCACCGTCAAAGTCGGCGTTGAACGCGGCGCACACCAGCGGATGCAGCTGGATCGCCTTGCCTTCGATCAGGACCGGCTCGAACGCCTGGATGCCCAAGCGGTGCAATGTCGGCGCACGGTTCAACATGACCGGATGTTCGCGGATCACGTCTTCCAGGATGTCCCACACCACCGGTTCTTGAATCTCGACCAGTTTCTTCGCGGCCTTGATCGTGGTCGCCAAGCCCATCAATTCGAGCTTGTTGAAAATGAAAGGCTTGAACAATTCCAGCGCCATCAATTTCGGCAGGCCGCACTGATGCAATTTCAGTTGCGGACCCACCACGATGACGGAACGGCCGGAGTAGTCGACGCGCTTGCCCAGCAAGTTTTGACGGAAACGGCCGCCCTTGCCTTTGATCATTTCGGCCAGCGACTTTAGCGGGCGCTTGTTGGCGCCGGTCATCGCTTTACCGCGACGGCCGTTGTCCAGCAGCGAATCGACCGCTTCCTGCAACATACGCTTTTCGTTGCGCGTGATGATTTCTGGTGCGCGCAGCTCCATCAAACGCTTCAAGCGGTTGTTGCGGTTGATGACGCGGCGATACAGGTCGTTCAGGTCGGAAGTCGCAAAGCGGCCGCCATCGAGCGGCACCAGCGGACGCAATTCCGGCGGCAGCACCGGCAGCACTTCCATGATCATCCAGTCCGGCTTGATGCCGGAACGCTGGAACGCTTCGAGCACTTTCAGGCGCTTCGCGTATTTTTTGATCTTGGCTTCGGACTTGGATTCTTTCAACTCGACACGCAGCGTCTCTGCATCGCGGTCGATGTCGATCGAGCGCAGCAATTCGCGGATACCTTCGGCGCCCATGAAGGCGGTGAAGTCGTCGCCGAATTCTTCATACTTGGCGGCGTAGTCGTCTTCCGACATGATCTGGCATTTTTTCAGCGGGGTCATGCCGGGATCGGTCACGACGTAGGCTTCAAAGTACAGTACGCGTTCGATATCGCGCAACGTCATGTCGAGCACCATGCCCAGACGCGACGGCAGCGATTTCAGGAACCAGATATGCGCGGTCGGCGACGCCAGTTCGATATGACCCATGCGCTCGCGACGCACTTTTGCCAATGTAACTTCAACGCCGCACTTTTCGCAGATCACACCGCGGTGCTTCAGGCGCTTGTACTTGCCGCACAGGCATTCATAGTCCTTGATAGGGCCGAAAATCTTGGCGCAGAACAGGCCGTCGCGCTCAGGCTTGAAGGTTCGATAGTTGATGGTTTCCGGCTTTTTGACTTCGCCGTAGGACCAGGAACGGATTTTTTCAGGGGACGCAAGACCAATCTTGATCGCGTCGAATTGTTCATTTTGCTGAACTTGCTTGAATAGATCGAGCAGTGCTTTCATGTATCACTCCAGTTGGCGTGAAAAAACGCTTGATGTATGACGAGGAAGGTGCCGGCCCGCTCGATGACCCTGTTCGCATCGGCGGGAGAGCCCTCCCTTTTGGGGGAGAGTTCCGCCGATACCGGGCACGGGCCGGCACTTCCAAAACTGCTGATTTGCTGCTTGTACTCTAAAGACTACTTGTTTAATCGCGTTCCAGATCGATGTCGATACCCAGCGAGCGGATTTCCTTCACCAGCACGTTGAAGGATTCCGGCATGCCGGCATCGATCACGTGATCGCCTTTGACCAGATTCTCGTACACTTTGGTCCGACCGTTCACGTCGTCCGACTTCACCGTCAACATCTCTTGCAACACATACGATGCGCCGTACGCTTCCAGTGCCCAGACTTCCATCTCGCCGAAACGCTGGCCGCCGAACTGCGCCTTGCCGCCCAACGGTTGCTGGGTAACAAGCGAGTAAGGACCGGTCGAACGTGCATGCATCTTGTCGTCGACCAGATGGTGTAGTTTCAGCACGTGCATGTAACCGACCGTGACCGTGCGCTCGAATGCTTCGCCGGTGCGGCCGTCATACATCGTCACCTGATTCTTGGACGGTGTCATACCGAGCTGCTTGGCGATCACATCCGGATAGGCGAGATCGAGCATGCGACGGATTTCATCTTCATGCGCGCCGTCGAACACCGGCGTCGCAAACGGCACGCCATGCTTCAGGTTGCTTGCCAATTCAAGCACTTCGTCATCCGAGAAGTTGTCGAGGTCTTCGGTCTTGCCGGACTCGTTGTAAATCGTCTTCAGGAACTTGCGCAGTTCAATCGCCTTGGCTTGCGCCTTCAGCATTTCGCCGATGCGCAGACCGAGGCCCTTGGCAGCCCAGCCCAGATGCACTTCGAGCACCTGCCCGACGTTCATACGGGACGGAACGCCCAGCGGGTTCAGCACGATGTCGGCGGGAGTGCCATCAGCCATGTACGGCATGTCTTCAATCGGCACGATGCGCGATACCACACCCTTGTTACCGTGGCGGCCGGCCATCTTGTCGCCAGGCTGCAGGCGACGTTTAACAGCCAGGTAAACCTTGACCATTTTTTGCACGCCCGGCGGCAATTCGTCGCCCTGGGTCAGCTTCTTGCGTTTTTCTTCGAATGCGAGGTCGAACTGATGGCGCTTCTCGGCGATCGATTCCTTGATCGCTTCCAGTGCCACGGCAGCATCGTCATCGGCCGGACGGATGTCGAACCAGTGATACTTGTCCAGATCGTCCAGATAATCCTTTGTGATCTTCGCGCCCTTGGCCAGTTTTTTCGGACCGCCGTTGACGACTTTACCGATCAACATTTTTTCCAGACGCTGGAATGCATCGCCTTCGACGATACGCAACTGATCGTTCAAATCGAGGCGATAACGTTTCAACTCGTCGTCGATGATCTGTTGCGCGCGTTTGTCGCGCGGGATGCCTTCGCGCGTAAACACTTGCACATCGATCACGGTACCGATCATGCCGGACGGCACACGCAGCGACGTGTCTTTCACGTCGGATGCTTTTTCGCCGAAAATCGCGCGCAGAAGTTTCTCTTCCGGCGTCAGTTGCGTTTCGCCCTTCGGCGTCACTTTACCGACCAGGGTATCGCCGGCTTCGACTTCCGCGCCGATATAGACGATACCGGACTCATCCAGACGCGCCAGTTGGTTCTCGGCCAGATTGGAGATATCACGCGTGATTTCTTCCGCGCCCAGCTTGGTGTCACGCGCGACCACGGACAATTCCTCGATGTGAATCGAAGTGTAACGGTCATCGGCAACCACCTTCTCGGAGATCAAAATCGAATCTTCGAAGTTGTAACCGTTCCACGGCATGAACGCGACCAACATGTTTTGACCCAGGGCCAGTTCACCCAGATCAGTCGAAGCGCCATCGGCGATCACGTCATGCTTGGCAACACGGTCGCCGACCTTGACGATTGGACGCTGGTTGATGTTGGTGTTCTGATTGGAACGGGTGTACTTGATCAGGTTGTAGATGTCGACACCGACTTCGCCAGCCGTTGCCTCATCATCGTTCACACGAATCACGACACGGCCCGCATCGATGTAATCCACCACGCCGCCACGCAACGCCTGCACCGTGGTGCCGGAGTCGACTGCGACGGTACGCTCAATGCCGGTACCGACAAACGCCTTTTCGGGACGCAAGCAAGGCACTGCCTGGCGTTGCATGTTGGCGCCCATCAATGCGCGGTTCGCGTCATCGTGCTCAAGGAACGGAATCAAGGAAGCCGCCACCGATACGATCTGACCCGGCGCCACGTCCATGTACTGCACGCGCTCCGGCGACACCAGAATGGTTTCACCGGCTTGACGCGCGGAGACCAATTCATCGGTCAACTCGCCGGTCTTGTCGATGGTCGCATTCGCCTGCGCGATGATATAGCGACCTTCTTCAATTGCGGACAAGTAGTCGATCTGGTTGGTAATTTTGCTGCCGTCCACTTTACGGTAAGGCGTCTCAAGGAAACCATACTCGTTCAGGCGCGCATACAGCGCGAGCGAGTTGATCAAACCGATGTTCGGACCTTCCGGCGTCTCGATCGGGCACACCCGGCCATAATGGGTCGGATGCACGTCGCGCACTTCGAAACCTGCACGTTCGCGTGTCAGGCCGCCCGGGCCCAATGCGGAAACGCGACGCTTGTGCGTGATTTCCGACAATGGGTTGGTTTGGTCCATAAACTGCGACAACTGTGACGAACCGAAGAACTCGCGGATCGCGGCCGAGATCGGTTTGGAATTGATCAAGTCGTGCGGCATCAGGTTGTCCGCTTCGGCTTGGCCGAGACGCTCCTTGACGGCACGCTCGACGCGCACCAGGCCGGCACGGAACTGGTTTTCCGCCAACTCGCCGACGCAGCGTACACGACGGTTACCGAGGTGATCGATATCGTCGACTTCGCCACGGCCGTTACGCAATTCGACCAGGATCTTGATGACTGCCAGCACGTCTTCATTCGACAGCGTCATCATGCCGGTCAGCTCATCGCGGCCAATGCGGCGATTGAACTTCATGCGGCCGACGGCGGACAAATCGTAACGATCTTCGTTGTAGAACAAGCCGTTGAACAAGGCTTCGACCGAATCTTCTGTCGGCGGCTCGCCAGGACGCATCATGCGATAGATCGCGACTTTCGCAGCCATCTGGTCGGCAGTGTCGTCCATGCGCAGAGTCTGGGAAATGTAGCCCCCCTGATCCAGGTCGTTGGTGTATAGCGTCTGGATATCGGCCACGCTTGCTTCACGCAGGCGGCCGAGCAACTCTTCGGTCAACTCGTCGTTGGCGTTGGCGATGACTTCACCGGTATCGCTATCGACAATGTTTTTCGCCAATACGCGGCCCAGCAGATAATCCTCGGGTACCGAAATATGCTTGATGCCGGCGGCTTCGATTTCACGCACATGCTTGGCATTGATACGCTTGTCCTTTGCGACCAATACCTTGCCCGACTTGTCGGCGATGTCGAATCGCGCGACTTCGCCGCGCAGACGTTCGGCGACGAATTCCATTTCGGCGCCTTCGGAGCGCAGCGTGAAATTATCGAACACGAAGAAGTTCGCGAGGATCTGCTCAGGCGTCATGCCGATGGCTTTCAGCAGGATCGTGACCGGCATCTTGCGGCGGCGGTCGACGCGAAAGAACAGAATGTCTTTCGGATCGAATTCGAAGTCGAGCCAGGAACCGCGGTAAGGAATAATACGCGCGGAGAACAGCAGCTTGCCGGACGAATGCGTCTTGCCGCGGTCGTGTTCGAAGAACACGCCCGGGGAACGATGTAGCTGCGATACGATCACACGCTCGGTGCCGTTGATGACGAATGAGCCGGTGGTCGTCATGAGCGGCAATTCGCCCATATAGACTTCCTGCTCCTTCATTTCTTTCACGACCGGCTTGGTTGGCGATTCTTTATCGAGAATCACCAGGCGCACTTTCGCACGCAACGGCGACGCGAAAGTCAATCCACGCTGCTGACATTCTTTCACATCAAAGGGCGGATCACCAAGTACGTACGACAAAAACTCTAGCCGTGCGAAACCATTGTGCGATACGATCGGAAAAATGGACGTGAAGGCGGATTGCAAGCCCTCGTTTTTGCGTTGCGACGGTACTTTGTCCGCTTGCAAAAAGCCCAGATAAGACTCGAGCTGGGTCGCCAGCAGGAACGGAACGTTGTGAACGTTAGCGCGC
>CAMLDH010000108.1 GCA_946478765.1 uncultured Oxalobacteraceae bacterium
GTCGGCTTTTCGTTGTTCTTCGATCAATCTGGACAGCTGGTCGACCAGTCCGGCCAAGCGTTGTTCGTCGTGCTGGATATTGCCGGCTTCCTTGCGCTGGCTGGCCAGCTTGTTCGACAGCTGTGACAGCAGCGTTGCGCGCCTGGTTTTTTCCTTCTCCAGCACGGTTTTTTGCTGCTGCGCCTCTTGCGCGATTTCGTCCAGCTCGTCCTTCGCATTTTGCGTGTCGGCCTTGTTGGTCTCGACTGCCTGCAGGTTGGTGCGCAACGAGTCGAGCAGCCTGGCCTGCGCTTGCGATACATAGCCCATGTACTGCAAATCGCGATTGATGCGGTTCGGATTGTCGCCCGACAGCAAGAGCTTGATGCGGTCTTCGTTACCGCCGATGTACTGTTCGCGTAATAATTTGGCAAGCTGCTTTTGTTGGGTGTCGACGGTTTTCGCGAGCTTCGCTTGCGCATTTGATAGCTGAACGAGTTTAGCTTCGGTGTGCGATTGTTCTTCCGTCAGTTCGCGCAGCGACCGGTTCGCATCCGAAATTGCCGCTTCCGAATGGGCCAACGCGTCGACCGCCTGGCTTTTGGCGGTTTCGGTATGGTCGATGTCGCGTTTGAGCTTGCCGAGCTTTTGCTGCAGATCGGCGCGTTCGGCTTCGGCCGCGCGCTTCTGTTTGCTGCGCTCGGTAATCTTGGCGGCGTGGGCGGCGGGCACGACGCCCAGCAAGGCGATTGTCATTCCGAGTGCAGAGAGAAAGCCGCAAGCGGCACGCAGACGATGCGTGAAGGAGGATTTCTGGTCGTATACGGAATGACAAATAGAGTGCATCGGGAGCCGCGTTATTTCGCTTTCCCCTGGCTGGCGACGGCTTTCAGTGCGGCTTCGATCGCCGCCGCATCGCCCAGATAGTAGCGCTTGATCGGCTTCAGGTCGGCATCCAGTTCATACACCAGCGGCTGGCCGTTCGGGATATTGAGGCCGACGATCTCTTCATCGCTGATGCCGTCGAGCGATTTGATCAAGGCGCGCAGGCTGTTGCCGTGGGCCGAGATCAGGATGCGCTTGCCGGCACGGATCGCGGGCGCGATCGATTCGTTCCAGATCGGCATCACGCGCGCGACGGTGTCTTTCAGGCATTCGGTGAGCGGGATTTCTTCCCGTTTCAGGTTCGCATAGCGCGGGTCGTTGTAGGAGGCGCGCGGATCGTTCGGCTCCAGCGGATTGGGCGGCGTGTCATAGCTGCGGCGCCACACCAGTACTTGCTCGTCGCCGTATTTGGCGGCGGTTTCGGCCTTGTTCAATCCTTGCAATGCACCGTAATGGCGCTCGTTGAGGCGCCAGCTATGCACCACCGGCAGCCACATCAGGTCCATTTCATCGAGCGTGCCCCACAGCGTACGGATCGCGCGCTTCAGCACCGACGTGTAGGCGAGGTCGAACGTGAAACCGGCGTCTTTCAGCAATTTGCCGGCGTGCCTGGCTTCGGCCGCGCCTTTTTCGGTCAGGTCGACGTCGGTCCAGCCGGTGAAGCGATTGTCGAGATTCCACGTGGATTCGCCGTGGCGCATCAATACGATTTTGTACATGGTAGGAGAAAGATGAATAAAGAGGGAGGATTGAAAACTCAGGGTTTTGGATTCGGATTCGTCTTCTATTTTATAATGGCGAGATTGCTTAAAACCATTGGACCCCTGTGAAATTCATCATTGATAATAGTTGGCTGTTCGGATTGGTACTTGTTTCAGGCGGCGCATTGCTGTGGCCGGTGTTGCAGCGGCGCGGCGAAAAGGTTTCTGTTTTACAAGCTACGCAGATGATTAACCAAGGCAAAACCGTCATTGTCGACGTGCGCGACGCGGCCGAATTTGCGGCAGGTCATGTGCGCGACGCGAAAAACATCCCGCTCAAGGAGTTGCAGCAACGCGTCGCGGAGCTCGAAAAATTCAAATCGAAAGCCGTTGTGGTCGTGTGTCAGGCGGGCGTGCAGTCGTCGAAAGCGACGACGCAACTCAAGAACGCCGGCTTTAATGAGGTGTATAGTTTGAATGGCGGGTTGGCCGCGTGGCAGGCGCAAGGACTGCCGACGGCAAAGTAAGGGGATAACATGCCTGCACACGTTTTAATGTACAGCACCGGCGTTTGCCCCTATTGCATCATGGCGGAGCGGCTTTTGAAATCCAAAGGCATCGACGACATCGAAAAAATCCGGGTTGACCTGGAGCCGCAACAACGGATCGAAATGATGCAGAAAACCGGTCGCCGCACCGTGCCGCAGATTTATATCGGCGACACGCACGTCGGCGGCTTTGATGACCTGAATGCACTGGAGCGGGCTGGCAAGCTCGACGCCTTGCTCCAGCGCGCATAACATCATCGATTCCCTTTTAGAGGGCGGCGCGCGCGCCGTCCATGTTTCCATCTCATTGAAAGTGCTTCATGTCTGACGAAAACCAGCAAGCAGTAGAAAACCAGCAACCCGTATTCCAGATTCAGCGCGTATATCTGAAGGATTTGTCGCTCGAGCAACCGAATTCCCCCGCGATTTTCCTGGAGCAGGACGCCCCGGCGATTGAAGTGGCCGTCGATGTCGGCGCCGAGACGCTGGCCGAAGGCATATTCGAGTCGACCGTCACCGTTACCGTCACCGCGAAAATCAAGGACAAGGTCGCGTTCCTGGTCGAAGGCAAGCAAGCCGGCATTTTCGAAGCGCGCAACATTCCTGGCGAACAACTCGATCCGCTGCTCGGCATCGGTTGCCCGAATATCGTCTATCCGTATCTGCGCGCCAATATTGCCGACGCGATCACACGTGCCGGATTTCCGCCGGTGCATTTGGCGGAAATCAATTTTGAAGTGTTTTACCAGCAGCGTCTGCAGGCGCTGGCAGCCCAGCAAAACGGCGCCGGCCTCGTGATGCCGGACGGATCGGCTGCGACGCACTAAGGAACGTGCGCGATTTTTCGGCGCGCCGGCATGATACTTTCGATGGAGATGATTCGATGAAATCCGTGCGCCTGTTTGCGTTCACTGCGTTCCTGCTTTCAGCCGCCAGCGGCGCCGCTCACGCGCTCGAATTCAAGTCGGTCGGTACCAATCCGGCAATCATGTACGACGCGCCGTCGGAGCGTGGCCGCAAGATGTTTGTCGCGCCGCGCGGCATGCCGGTGGAAATCGTATTGACGTATGGCGACTGGAGCAAAGTACGCGACGTCGCCGGCGACTTGAGCTGGGTCGACTCGAAAGCGCTCGGCGCCAAGCGCAGCGTCGTGGTGAAAGCATCCAGCGCCAAGGTGCGCGCGGCGGCCGACGACAATGCCGCCGTCGTGTTTTCCGCCGAGCGCAGCGTGCTGCTTGAACTGGTCGAGCCGATGACCTCGGGCTGGGTCGCGGTCAAGCATCGCGACGGCCAGTCCGGCTACATCAAGGCGGCGGATGTCTGGGGCGAATAGCACTGCATTCCGATCGCATCTCACGTTAGCGCCCATGTTCAACAACACTCAATCCATGCATGTTTCGATTCTCGGTGCCGGCGCGTGGGGCACGGCACTCGCCATTGCACTGTCAGACCGGCATGATGTCGTCTTGTGGGGACGCAACGAGACCGCGATGCGCGAGGTCGCCGCAAAGCGCGAGAACAGGGCGTATTTGCCCGGATTCCCGTTGTCGAAACAGGTAACGGTCACGGCCGATTTCGCTGCCGCAGTCGCGCATGTGGCGCCAGAGACCGCGGCCGACCGCGGACTGCTGATCGTTGCATCGGCGCTCGCCGGCCTGCGTCCGCTGCTGCAAAAGCTGCATCCTTATGCGATCCCGAATATCGTCTGGCTGTGCAAGGGCTTGGAGGAAAAGACGCAGCTTCTGCCGCATCAAATCGTGCGCGAAGAGTTAGGCCGCGAGATCGCGGTCGGTGCGTTGTCCGGGCCGTCATTCGCGCAAGAGGTCGCGCGCGGCTTGCCTTGCGCGCTGACGATCGCGTCCGATAACGCAGTATTGCGCGAGCGCGTGGTGGGTGCGGTTCATGGGCGGAACATCCGCGTTTATTCCAGCGATGATCTGGTCGGCGTGGAAGTCGGCGGCGCGGTGAAAAACATTCTCGCGATCGCCACCGGCGTGATCGACGGCTTGGGTCTCGGATTGAATGCGCGCGCCGCGCTCATTACACGCGGCCTGGCCGAAATTACGCGCCTGGGCGTAGCGCTCGGCGGCCGTACTGAAACTTTCATGGGATTGACCGGAATGGGGGACCTGATTCTGACCTGCACCGGCGATTTGTCGCGCAACCGCAAGGTCGGTCTCGGTCTCGCGCAAGGGAAAAAACTCGACGCCATCGTGACCGAACTGGGCCATGTCGCCGAAGGTGTGCGCTGCGCGCAGGCGGTGCGCTCGCTGGCGCGCGATCGCGGCGTCGACATGCCGATCACCAATGCAGTGGCCGGCGTGCTGTTCGATGACGATTCGCCGCGCGACATGGTGACGCAATTGCTGTCGCGCGATCCGCGCGATGAGGCGGCCTGAGTGGCACTTAGGAACGTGCGCGAAATAACTTCCCGATTAGTGATCGCACTACACGTTTTGAGCGGATAACAAATTGCAGCCCCGTACTGAATATTTTCTTTAGTCCACAGCGTCAACCGGTGCATCAGAAGCTTTACTTGGCGGATTCTTTACGCCGACTGCGCTAAACACCTTCGGCACTTTCCCTGCCAGCGAAGATGCCAATTCAATCTGTGTCTTCAGACTTCCAGCGACGTCCTTTATTGATCCAAGCTTGGATAGATTGGCTGGATTGCTGGACATGCTGCTAATCACATTTTGCGATTGCCCCACCAGTTCCTTGTCCTTTAGGACCGCGAGTACAAAATTGAAGGCGGCACCGGCCAGCTTTTTCTTCTGATTGGCATCCATTTTCTTCACATCTTCTGTAGCCAGCTTGTCGAAATCCTTGGCACTCAACATGGCTGCTTCGGTCTTAATGATCTCTTGTTCTACAGCGCCCTTTTCCTTGGCGTCAGTCTTTTCTGCCGCTTGCTTCTTCAGCTCGTCAATCTTTGCGATTTCCTCCTTGGAGGCTAGTGAAGAAACCATCTGGTCCAATGAAGTTCTCATTAGGGTCTCAGCAGACAAAGCGCTTTTGAGAAATCCATCCACGTCTACCGCACTCGATGACGAAGACTTTGCCATTACCGGGATCGCTAACCCGCCAAATTGAGCGTGCGCAGAAACGCTTACGCCCATGATCAATGCGACCACGCCAGCTTGTACCTTGATGCGAATATTCATGTTGTTCATCCTTAGTTGGTTGATTTCAAAACAAGCTTTTTTGCCACCTCAAATAGGAGTTTCTGCGCCTCGTCCACAAGGTCCGATTGAACTAGGCTCGAAACATCCAGTTCGCTAGTCGATTTCTCGAAGCCAGTGCTCTTGAACTTCGACTCCAGTCCCACCCTCGCACCGACCACATCACCACTCTTCACACGGATCGTGTAGCGGGCCGTCACGAGTTTCTGGCACTGCTCGGCACACTGATCGCCATTAATATCAACCCGCTGGACAGGCTGGAGACAGAAAGCGAGTGTGGGTATTTCCCACTTGATTGGCGCACGAAATCCGGTAGACCCGTTGATGATCCTGTCCGCGACATTTCTGATCTCTGGGACGTAGTACATCCCGGGCATCGCTTTCGCAAGGGAAACAGAGACGAGGCTCTCGAACTCCGGAGTCTTAACGCTGCCAAGACTCTCCGAATCCGGGCATAGGCCGAACGCCACAGCCGACTTTGGCGCGATGCCCAACTGTAGAGTTTCAAAGATATCGCCGGCAGCCACAGGCTGCGTCTGCTTGCCCAACGGTAGGATAGCTGCGACACGAGTGTCATTGCCGACACGCTTCTCTGCAATAGCCTCATACAGAGGAAAAAGGACTTTCTGCGACTTGCCGCTAACCGCGAACTCCGCTTTACGCAGAAGATAGCCTGAGACCCTTTCAGCAAATACTTTTTCTGGTGTCGCAACAAAGATCCCATCGTTCCCAGCGCGTACGACGTTGGCAGAATCGAGTTTCCCCTCGGCTAGCGTACCCATTTGCTGAGCAAGTGCTAACAAAACGTTCTTGATGGCGATCTCGCGTCGTGCGGCTGGGTCGAGGTCTAACCCGCTGGTAACTTCGATCTTCTGGAAGTCATGTCCGGTGGCGGTGAACAGCACCCTTCCCGTGGTGTCGATAATCTCGGCAAAGGCATTTGCCTCGAAGCCGCGGATGGTCTTGAACGCCAAATTGGTATTGGCCTCGTAGAGGATTGGGTCACTCACACGCAATCGGATAATTAAATCGGGCGTATCCCGCTGAGCCGTGCTGCTAGTGCGTAATGCGGCTTCTTGCACCACGGACTTGAGCAACATCGAGAAATTCCGGTTGACCTGAACCATCGTCAGAGGTGTCTTCTCCCCGAGTTCCTCCGTGAAGAGTTGCGCCACGTATTCGGAAGTAAAACCATTCGGCACCTTGTCTACAACGACAGTCGCGCGCGGACGTAGACGGCCGTCCATCCGTCCCACAATGAACTTGTGGAACACCGATCCAACCTTGACGTCGTCAGCGAGAACCACCTGAGCGACTGAATAATCTGATCCTGCATAAAGGACCCGTATCATATTGGATTGGTCATCATCGAGACTGTCGCCCGACTGAATTCCCTGCTTGAAGCCGCTTGAAAGCAAAAGCAGTCCATTCTGCAGGCCGGTCACCTTCGCCTCCAGCATTTTCGGCTGAAAGCTCTCGTTTGCCTTCTTGCAAAGTTGGTCAATCAGCGCAGATAGTGAGGATGAGTACAATTTGCTCGCCTCATTGCGCAACCCTTGTCCTTCCAACACGTTAGCGGAAACGAGTGAAAGTGCTGCATTGGTGCTGGTGGCAGTAAAAAGTATCTCGCCCGACGATACGTTCGTAAAATAGATGCTACCTGTTACAGGGGTCCGGATCTCAATGTTGCCGTCGGCTTTTCTGGCAGTGTAGGTCGCCATTCGCGTCAAATGAAAAGAGACTGCAAATGTATTTGCCGCGGTCTTCTGGTTCAGATTTCCGGTACGTTCTGCAAACGCCTTGGTTAGTGATTCCTTGATCTTCTGCGACAACGTCGCCACGTCAAGTGATCTCATGAAATTCTGGTCGATTGCATTTACCTCAGCTATGTCCCAAAACACACCACGCACTGGAAAGACTTTCGCGTCAGCGCCAGCGATAGCCGTTCTTGCCGTCAAAGCCAGTACTAAGAGGAGAATGGCGCTAAAAAATGGCAGGCAGCCTCGCTGCGTTCGGCAGCGAAAGTCCTTGGTAACCATCGGGCAGGCTCCTTATTTTTTCTTCTGCTTTGGTTCGCCGCCACACTTGCCAAGACAGAGCGTCACTAGTTCACCCTGAACGTCGCCATCGAGAACCTTGCCGGCGAATGCTGCCTGGCTGGAAACCGCCGTATACACTTGTTCCATGGCGTCGGCCTTGCCCTTGATGGTCAATGTCACTTTGACGCCGTCTGGGCCGTCCGACTTCTTCTCGACCGCCGTCGCGCCCTCAATTTCTCTCAGTGCCTTGGCAAAGGCAATTCGCGTCGGCAGCGTCAGATTGCTTCCCTTGAATTCGACCGTATATTGCCGCCCGCGCGCAGCTCGGTCGGCCCAGTAGCCCAAGGCACTGGATGCAAAAGACGGCGCCATCAGCCTAGCGACTTTTTGGGTCGCCACAGCGGTGCAGCCTTCGATGTTGGGGCCGCTGGCTTGTGTACTTTCCGCCATTGAGGCGATCATTTCGCCGCCGGCAGTGGCAAAAGTCTTGACCTCGGCATTTACTACGCATCCCATCTCGCCGGTGGCTGGATTCTTGTCGCCGGCGATCACGGTCGCCGAACCTACCATGAGAAAATCCGCATTCGCCTTGGTACGAGCAAACTCGCTGAATTTAGCCATTTCTGCGCCGTTCGAGAGCAGCGCCAAGTTGATCGGTTTATCGCCGAAGAACTTGCTCTTTGCGTTTAACGAATCGAGTAAGCGCAGGTCATAATCACGCAGTTTGCCGGAAAATTCATTGAGGAACAGGGGCTTGCTAGCCGGTTTAGACGCATCTTGGTACTTGACCAACTTCTTGTAGCTCGCTGTTTCATGACTGGCCGATGCGACGTTCTTGGCGTCGATGGAAGCGCTCGACGACTTGGCTGCGGACGCTGCGGCAAAGTTTTCTTTGGCCGCCAATGAGGATGTCGATGCGTTACTGCCTTGCAGGTTGGACCTGGAACCTGCTGCCAAAGAATCACCACCGGCCTGCGCCGCTAGCGCTGACTGCGATGAGGCATTTATTTTCGACGCGGAGCCAGAGGCTGCATTGACACTCGCGGAATAGCCAAGCGCGGAGTTCCTTGAGGCATTGGCTGACGAAGCCTTTATCGACTTGTCCTTGAACGAAGAGCCGGCATCGTATTTCATTTCGACCAACTCTTCGAGTGGGACTTGTAGATCACGCGTGCTGGTGACAAACTCGTCCACTAGCATCAGGATGCTGAACGAACGGTCGCTAAGCTTGTCGAGGTCAGTTCCGCGTATGGCATTCTTGATCTGCTTGCGATCAACGGTGACCTCGATGCGCGTCACAAATTCATTGCCGACTGACTCCTCTGAGGTGACCTTGACGTTGTGCATCTGTTTGGCAACCTCGCCGACGATGGGTGCAAACCGATCCTCGCTGGCGTCCAGTGCAGTCGCATCCTTGATGGCTTTAAGCACTGCGTCGCGTACGGCTTCCTGTTTGGCCGCACCGCGAATCGCTGCGGCATTCCCGCTTCCAAGCAGTGCCCGGCCTTCGCCGATTACCGCATCCTCAGCGGTTGCGGCAAGCGCCAATGTTCCCATGGCCACACAGATGGCCTTCTTCAACATACCTTGCATCTTGGATCCCCTTTGTCGGCCAAGCCGAATGTGGCAATTAAATCGTCACGACTATTTTTCTTTTGGCATCTCTACAACGACATCGCCTGCCCGAATCACGGTTTTTGAATCCGATTGAACAATCCCCACAGAGGCGAAAACGCTTGCGTCTGCATCCACCCGAATTTGTTTCTCCCGCTTTGGGAAAGCCGTATCCATCAGATCTGCATAGGCCGCCATACTGCGGATTGGCTTGAGATTGTCGTTGCCTTCGATCGCTTGGTCGTCTTTGTAGCCCTTCTTAATTGCGGATTCGAGCGCCGCAATTGCAGCATTTTTGTCACCTAGTTGCGCCCTCGCCTGAGCCAGCAAGAAGTACCCTTCATAGCCTTCTGGCGCTTTCTTGGTCAATTCTTCTGCTTTATTGACGGCATCGGTAAAATTTTTCTGCTGCAGGCTTTGTGCGGCTTGCGTCCGAATAGAATCGACGCTGGCGAACGGACCTGTATCACAGGCAGCAAGGGCCAGGCTCGACGCGACAAAGCAAATCTGAATGAGTTTTCTCATGGGAGTTACCTTGATAAGGTGATGGCGAAGGAGCGGTTATTGGTATCCTGACAAAGTCCCTGCAATGCCTGCCCAAGGTAGCCACTATTGGCATCGTTGCGAATCTGGATGTAGCATTTGAGACGTGACGCAAATGCGAAAAGGTCGCCGGAAAGCACGAAACGCCTTTGGCATAACGGATCGACTGAGTTGCGGCACTCCTCCACCTGAATAAACAGGCGCTGGCTGGTGGCGATGCCGGGGAAGTGAATTTCAATATAGGCACCATCCACAACAAACCTGGCTTGTCCGGTCTCTCGTTTGGATGTGCTATTGGAAATTAGATCCACCACCCGAAATGAGGATAAATCAGGGGTGTCGTTCAGATTCTGTGGATTTTCTGGATGGGACGCGCATGAGGTCAGAAAAAACGCTAGAAACACTGCGCGAAAAACAAAGGCGTAACGCATATACCTCAATTGTTTCCTGTTGGTAATTATTTTATATTAACTGATATTCGCTCACTGCTGCATTAAATGTTGGTAAATATATGCTGCCAAAATGAAGCGATACCTGTCAAAAGAGGAGGACAACATCACTAGTCGATAGAGGTTTGGGCGTAGGGATTGCGATGAAGCAGAATGCTATTGAAAACA
>CAMLDH010000109.1 GCA_946478765.1 uncultured Oxalobacteraceae bacterium
ACGAACGTCCGGTGGCGCATTTCATGTGGAGCCTCAGTCACGCGGCCAAACCGGTGACCGCGGCCGTCGCCGGCAATGCAGTCGGCATCGGTACTACCATGCTGATGCATTGCGACCTGGTGTATGCGGCGGATAACGCGAAGTTCTCGATGCCGTTTACGCAGCTCGGTTTGTGCCCGGAATTTGCGTCCAGCATGTTGTTTCCGCAAATGGCCGGGTATCCGCGCGCGGCCGAGAAGTTGTTATTGGGCGAAGCGTTTTCCGCGCAGGAAGCCTATGAAATGGGATTGGTCAGCAAGGTCCTGCCGCTGGCTGATCTGCCGGCATTTGCCAATGCCCAGGCCGCCAGGCTGGCGGCATTGCCGGCGTCGTCGCTGCGCGTGACCAAGAGTTTGATGAAGGCGGCGCAGACGGCGGCAATCGAGGCGCGGATGCAGGAAGAGAACCGGCACTTTGGCGCGATGTTGTCGGCGCCGGAAGCGAGAGAGGCGTTTACGGCTTTTTTCCAGAAGCGCAAACCGGATTTTTCGACGTTTTCATGAGATTTATTTCCGCGGTTTGAAGAATGCGTCGAAGTCCATGCCGCCGAACAAATCATCTTCAAAGAAGGCTTGCCGAGGAATCCGATAAGTCTTTAGCCAGGCCTTCAGGTTTTTTACATTCTGGAACGACGTCAAGTTATTTTCCAAGTCAGCGATGTCCTGCTGAATATGCTGAATATCGGTCTGCAGAACATGCATTGCCTGCATTGGAGACAAGGATTCGTACGGCGAAAAATTGAAGCGCATTTTAAAGGAAATCTCGACTTCGCCGAGCTCCTGCTGAAGTTCCGCGGACTGCTCCGTTAATACCTTGTTGTAATGTTTTAACCGGTCTTCGCTAATGGCGTTGATCATGCTCTGGTCGATTTGCTCCACTTCCAGTTGCAGCTCAAGGAGTTGCAGCAAATCCTTGTTGCGATAGGCTACGTTGACTCTTTGCATCAAGGCCGTCTTGCGGTTTCGCTCCAGAGTGTCTTGTTCCCTGTCGGGATGCAAGGCGCTGGCCAGTTTCCGGAATACTTCGCGGATGGACTGGCTGACATTTTGCTCTTCTGCCTGCTGTTTGGCTTCTCTGGCCAACTCCTTCGCCGATTTTTTTCGCTTGCTGCGGCGCTCTTCATATTCCTGCTGAAGTATTTCCTCCTGCGCCTGCTTCTGCCGCATTTTTTCGTGAAGTTGTTGCGCCGCCTTTTCCGGTGAAGTAAGGTCGATATCATCGCCAAGATCAACGCCTAACATGGCTTCCACGATGGTTTTGAGGGAGGCATTGGCGTCGTCTGTTTCGGCATCGAAGTCGGACTCGCTGTATTTGTTGTAAATCGCCTTCAACTCTTCATTGCCGCTTTCAGCGATCAATTCTGCCGCGGTCGCGCAAATGATATCCCTGAGCTTGGCCTTGTCAGTCTTGCTCAATGCCTTGTCAGAGTAGGCGCGGTCAAGCAGATGCACCAGCAGCGCCTGTTGCCGATGAAAGGTTTGCAAAAGCGGATCGAATTCGCTCGCGTATTTTTGTTGAAACAAGGAATCCGTGGATTGCCATGCAGCCAACTGCTTGCGTTGCGCATCGATTTTCTTGATCAGTTTATTGAATGCCTTTTGCGCCCGAGACAGCGTGGATTGTCCCTTCGGTTCGACAATACGAACTACTTTTGATTTGGATTGCGTCATTGATCTATACACTGATTAAGTTTGCAGGGACCGGATGGGAAGCGTGACTTTGCTTGGACATTATATGAAGCTGGAAATCATCGGATGCAAGACCCGCATGCCGGAAAATTCTTGGCATGATATCCGACTCGGGATCGACGCGAAAGACATGAGCGATGCGCTCTCGCAAGATCAAAATGATTGCAGCGACCACCCGGAAAAATTCACCCTCCCATGACCGTTGCCCCACAGACGCCATGCCCAAATACCTTTCAATTTTGCTGATCGCCGTCCTGCCGATATTGAGTCAAGCTGCAGAAACCGGGAACGACCGCTGGAACCTGCAAGACCTCTACCCGTCGTTGGCGGCGTGGAATGCCGATGCCGCAACGCTGGAAGGCCAGCTCAAGCAATTCGATCGCTGCCGCGGCCAGTTGGGCAGCTCCGTGAAACGTTTCAAGGCATGCATGGATTTGCATGCCGATCTTCGGAAGCGTTACGCGCGCCTGAGTTCCTACTCTTCGCAATTACACGACGAAGATACCGGCGCTGCCACCGGTTTGCAGCTCAATCAACGGGCCGATGTGATCGGCAGCCGTGTCGAACAAACCACGTCGTTTGTGCATCCGGAAGTGCTGCACATCGGCGCGGCCAGGATCAGCCAGTTCCTGGCGCAGGATAAATCGCTCGCCATTTACCGCCATCCGCTCGATGAAATCCTGCGCTTCGCGCCGCATACGCTGAACGCGCAAGGCGAGGCGATCGTGGCCAATTTCAGCCTGGCCACCAATGCCGCCAACTCGGTGTATTCGATTCTGTCGAATGCCGATATGCCGTGGCCGACGGTCAAGCTGTCCGATGGCACCGATGCGCATATCGATCAGGCCGCCTATACGAAATATCGCGCGCTGAACAACCGCGACGACCGGAAAAAAGTGTTCGATGCGTTCTGGGAGAAATGGAAGGAATTCGAAAGAACCTACGGCGTCACGTTTTACGAGCAACTGAAAAAGGATGCGGTGTACAGCAAGGTGCGCAAGTATCCGGACACGATCACCCGGGCGCTGGACGACAACAAGCTGCCGGTCGCGGTGTACGACATGCTGATCGAACAAAGCAACGCGAACCTGCCGACGCTGCATCGCTACTTCAAGCTGCGCGCAAAAATGCTGGGCCTGACGGAAATGCGTTACTACGATATTTATCCGCCGCTGGTCACAAGCAAGCTGCAATATCCGATCGACAAAGGGAATGAATTGATGCTCGACGCGGTGAAGCCGCTGGGCCAGCAGTACGTCGCCGCCATGGCCGATGGCTTGAAGCACCGCTGGATGGATGTGTATCCGCGTCCGCACAAGCGTTCCGGCGCTTACATGAACGGTGCTGCGTATGACGTGCATCCGTACCTGCTGCTCAACTACAACGACGATTACGAGTCCGTCTCCACGCTGGCGCACGAGTGGGGACATGCGATGCATTCGTATCTGGCGAACAAGGCGCAGCCTTTCGTGACTGCCGATTATCCAACCTTCACGGCGGAAATAGCGTCGACGACAAATGAAGTGCTGCTGCTCGACCATATGCTGAAGATCGCCAAGACCGACGACGAGCGCTTGCTGTACCTGGGTTCTGCGCTGGAAAATATGCGCGGCACTTTTTTCCGGCAGGCGATGTTCGCCGACTTCGAGCGTGACGTGCACGCCAGAGTCGACAAAGGCGAATCCTTGACCGGCGAGGACATCACAAAAATCTACGGCGACATTCTCAAGCGCTATCACGGCGACAAGGAAGGCATCGTCAAGATCGACGATCTGTATGCGATCGAATGGGCGTATATCCCGCACTTTTACAATCGGTTTTACGTGTTCCAATACGCAACATCGATTTCGGCGGGGTCGATGTTTGCGGATGAAATCCTGAAGGGGACGCCCGGTGCAGTGGAGCGCTACCTGCAGGTGCTGAAAGCGGGCGGCTCGGCCTATCCGTATGAGTTGGTCAAGGCGGCCGGCGTCGATCTGGCTTCGCCGGCGCCGTACAAGGCAATCGTCGCCCGCATGAATCTGGTCATGGATGAAATCGAGAAGATCCAGGCGCGGCGCTAGTAGTTCGTCCCACTTAAATTTGCGGGTTATGCCGCGTTGATCGGAGGCGAGTGCAAGGCGCAAAGCACAGTCAGGGTGGTTCTCCTGACGCGCATTTGCAACGCCGCAATCGCCTTCGAGCAACCGGCAGAACCTGCAAATTTAAGTGGGGCGGACTACTAATAGTCCGTCACCCTTCAATTTTCAAATTGAAGGGTGGCGGTCTACTAGGGGTGCCAGAACGCAAGGTTATAATACGGACCGTCTCTGATGCGGTCCGTTCCTTTTGGGAAATAGGGTTTTTACGTTATTACTTGCATAAGTCCGTTTACCAAACGGTGCCACGCAGTAAAATCTGATGTTGGCAGAAAATGCCTTAAACACAATCACGAGCCCGCCCCCGCCTATGCCAAAAAGCCAATCGATCAAGCCGATAGAGATCAAAATTTCCACTGTTGTCGCCGTGTCCGCCATCCTGCATGAATCCGATCTGGCCTTGCTCGACACCGCCATGAAGGACATGACCGGCGGTGAATCCGATTATTTCGATGGCGAATTCGCGGTGCTCGATATTGGCGCGATCGACCTGAGCGGGCGCAACATCGATTGGGCGGCGCTGATTGCGCTATTCAAATCCTATAGCCTGAATCCGGTTGCGGTGCGCAATGCGTCGCCCGACATGGCGCCGCAAATTCTCTCGCATGGACTGAGCCTGGATGTGATGGCCAAGCCGCGCCACGAAGTCGCCGCGCCGCAGCCGGTCCCGGCGCCGGTAGTGCAGGCGCAACCGCCGGCGGTGCTGGGCTCGATGATCGTCGACACGCCGGTACGTGCCGGGCAGCGCATTTATGCGCGCGGCTCCGACCTGATCCTGATGGCAGCCGTCAACAATGGCGCCGAGGTGATTGCCGACGGCAGCATCCACATTTATGCGCCGCTGCGCGGGCGCGCACTGGCCGGCGCCAACGGCTATGCGGACGCGCGGATTTTCGCGATGAGCATGGAGCCGGAGCTGGTGTCGATCGCCGGCATCTACCGCACCTTCGAAGACGGATTTCCGAAGGAACTGGCGCATCATCCCGCGCAGATTCGCCTGGTCGGCGACAGCCTCGACATCAAGGCGTTGAATCCTGCCGGGCGTTGATCCGCAAAGAACACGACTGATTTTGGTATTTCCTTAAAGGAGCTTTTTGTGGCGAGAATTATTGTTGTGACATCCGGTAAAGGCGGGGTAGGCAAAACCACCTCCAGCGCCAGCTTTGCTTCCGGTTTGGCATTGCGCGGACATAAAACGGCGGTCATCGATTTCGACGTCGGGCTGCGCAACCTCGACTTGATCATGGGTTGCGAGCGGCGCGTCGTGTATGACCTCATCAATGTCATCAACAATGAAGCCAGCCTCAATCAGGCGCTGATCAAGGACAAGCATTGCGACAACCTGTACGTGCTGCCGGCATCGCAAACGCGCGACAAGGATGCATTGACCGAAGCGGGCGTCGAACGGGTGCTGGGCGATCTGGCCAAGATGGACTTCGAATACATTATCTGCGATTCGCCCGCAGGCATCGAACACGGCGCGGTGATGGCGCTGACCTTCGCCGACGAAGCGATCATCGTGACCAATCCCGAAGTGTCGTCGGTGCGCGACTCCGACCGCATTCTCGGCATCATCCAGGCCAAGTCGCGCCGCGCGCAAAACGGCGGCGAACCGGTGAAGGAACACCTGCTCGTTACCCGCTATATACCGAAGCGGGTCGATGCCGGCGAAATGCTGTCGTACACCGACGTGCAGGAAATCCTGCGCATTCCGCTGATCGGCATCATTCCCGAATCGGAATCCGTGCTGCACGCATCCAACCAGGGCAACCCTGCGATTCATATCGAAGGCAGCGACGTATCGCACGCTTACCTCGATGTGGTCGGACGCTTCCTGGGCGAGGATTTGCCGCTACGCTTTACCAACTACGAAAAGCCCGGCCTGCTGCAGCGTATTTTCAGGGGCAAATAACATGGCACTTTTATCTTTCCTGTTCAACAGCAAACCCAAGAGCGCGAGTGCTGCCAAGGAACGCCTGCAAATCATCATCGCCCGTGAACGCAATGGCCACGGCGGCCCGGACTTCCTGCCGGCGCTGCACAAGGAGCTGATCGCCGTCATTTCCAAGTACGTTAACGTGAATGCCGACGACATCAAGATTTCGCTCGATCGGCAAGGCAATCTGGAAGTGCTGGATGTGAATGTCGTGTTGCCGGATGTGGCGCCCGGCAGTTAAGGCTCCCGCATAATAATAAGTTTGCCAAATCGAGGGCAATTGAAAAAGAAAAAGGCATCTGCGGATGCCTTTTTCTTTTTCTGATCCGGCAACGATATCGCGGCTTTTGTAATGTCGCTGCTCTCGCTGCATGACTATGTCGCATTGGAAGGATGGATTGTCGGTGCGTGAAGATCAATGTTTCAGGATGACAGCGGCGTGCACCAGGTTCAGCAATATTTTTATCGAAACTTTGCCAGGTCGATTCGATCAAAGGAAGTATTGAGATGTCGCGGCGCGTAATCTGGCGCGGACGAAGGCTGCGGAGTTGGCCATGAAGCGGATCAAGTTGGCATATGTGTTTTTCGTGCTGTTCGGATTGGTAGCGAGCGGCACGGCATGGGCGCACGGGGCATCGGCGCACGGGGCATGGGTGCCCCATTCTCATTTTCATCATCGGCACGCGCATGTGGGTGTCTTCATCGGCGTTCCCTTGGGTGGGTATTATCCGCCGCAACATTATTACTATTCTTACCCGCCGCTCATCGCAACACCGGTAACGCCACCCGTCTACATTGAGCGCTCCGATGTGCCGCAAGCGCAGTCGCAGACGTCCAATTATTGGTGGTATTACTGCCGCGATCCTCAGGGTTACTACCCTTACGTCAAACAATGTCCGACAGGCTGGCAGCAAGTGCCGGCGCGTCCGCCGGATCTTGATCGATGAGCTGTTTTTTCCATGATGCAGATGCCGAAATTTCCTGTTCTCGTTACGTTGCTGGCGCTGGGCGCATGCGTGACAACGCCGAGTGGGCCGAGCGTGATGGTGCTGCCCGGTACCGGTAAAACGTTTGATCAATTCCGCGCCGACGACGGCATGTGCCAACAATATGCCGCCGCGCAGGTCGGGGGGCAGACGCCGGATGCGGCAGCCGGCAGTAGCGGCGTGCGCAGTGCCGCAGTCGGCACGATCCTGGGTGCAGCGGCCGGCGCCGCGATCAACGGCGGTCGCGGCGCATCGGTCGGCGCCGGCAGCGGCTTGGCCCTCGGTGGCCTGACCGGAACCGAGGCGGCCGAAGCATCTAGCGGGCGATTGCAGCAACGCTACGATTTCAGCTATCAGCAATGCATGTATGCGCAGGGACACCGGATACCGGCTGCCAGCGGCGGGCTGTTAAGCGAATTCTTCCACGGACGTCAAGGCGGGTATTACTCGCAGCCGCCCCCGCCACCGCCCGGCGCGCCGCAAAAATAATTGGCTTGAAGTGAGCCGTCAGCATTGCTTTATTGCATATATCGCGGGCGGTTCGGATTACGGCTGTCGCCATCATGCGATGGACGCAGCGTGCGCCAAGAACCGCGCCATCGTCACTACCGTGCAAATGGCGAGCGCAACACTTTTCTATCGAATGCGACAAAGCCATGCGTCTTTCCGGTCGCATCCTCATAATCGCCCACGACCGTGCCCGCAGAATTGATCCCCAACGCCTGTGTAGCCTTGGTGCCGGGCACATCGATTTTATGAAGAACCCCGTTCGCGAAAACAAAGCCATGGGTTCCCGCCGCATCGGTAAATGTGCCCGCGATGTCGCCGTTGGCATTGATCCCGTATGCCGCAATCGCGGTGGCATCGGCATAATTGATCGTGCGGTACTGGCCGTTCCGATAAAGAAAGCCGCGACGCTTTCCCGTGCTATCCAGATACTCGCCAACGATATGCCCCGCATCGTTCAAGCCGTGTGCCTTCGTGGTGGTGGCGCCGGGTACATCGATGACTGTGAAGACGCCGTTGACGAGAAGATAGCCATGCAATCCCGGCCGGTCTTCGTATGCGAAGACACCGCATATGGCGCCGGAGGCATTGATGCCATTCGCCTCAACCACAAAAAGATGCGGTGACTGGACCAGGCTATAGGCGCTGCCATCGAACAAATATCCATTCGATAATCCAAGAGACACATTAAACGTGCCCACGATCCTGTCCGCGGCATTGATGCCGGAAGCAATCGAATAAAAATCGATTGGCCTGGGCGAGGCGACCGGAAAGTCGAGTATCGAAAAATGATTATTCTTGAAAAGAAAGCCATGCTGCGGCCACGGATTGTCGTAGTAAGACCCGACAATGTGGCCGGCATCATTGATCCCCGCTGCGCTGGTTTGATAAGCGCCGGGCACGTCCAGTTTTTGGAAGGAATAGGGCGCGGCCAGCACTTGACCGACCAGCACAAGCAAGAAACTTCCAAGCAGAAATTTCATGTGCGTCTTCAATAAATTCACGTTGCTTCCTTCCACCGCGCTGGCGTATTTTTGAATATGCCTCACCATAGCAACTACGGGGCGGAGGAGTTGGTGAACATAATCAATATTTACGGAAGATCAAACTAATTGCTTTTGCGATATAACGGCACGATCGCGTTCCTTTGCGTGCTCAGATCCGGGTCCGTCATAAATCAGCGGTTGCAGGATCACGCCTTGCTCGTGGTTGGCGATGTCGAGGAGGTGGGCGAGTTGAAGGTCGGGGCCTTTGAGTGGATTGGATATCGCCTCAAACGCCTTCACCTTCGCAAACCCCCGCTTCGGGATCAGGTTATTTCTGCGGTATGACAAGCGCCGACGCCACTCGCGCTCGCGCACCGGGTTCCGACGAACGCAGCGGCCTTTATTCGACCACGCCCAACTTGCCGCTGTGACTACCCATATACCAAAGCCGTCCCTTCGCATCGACCACCATCTTGCGTACTCCTTCATTCTTGGTCGGCAATGCAAACACGCGGAATTTTTCCGTCGCCGGATCGAATAGCGCCACCGTATCGGTGCCGATCTCATTCGCCCACACCTTGCCCGCGCCATCGACCGTCACCGCATACGGATTACCCGACGGCCCGGCCGGCATATCGACACTCTTGATCACCTTCGCGCTCTTCGCATCGATATGCGCCAGCTTGCCGTCGCCATAGCGCGTCACCCACAGCGTATCGTCCGGCGCAACAGCAATCCGGCGCGGCATGGAACCGCGCCCCAGATCGATCTCCGTCACCTGCCCGCTGACCGCATCGATGCGGCCGACGCGTTGCCCGCTGGCCTGACAAAACCACACATTGCCCGCCTGATCCATCGCCAAACCGTAAGGCCCGTCGCGCGTGGAAAATTCCGTCATTTTTTTGGACGCGCGATCAAAGCGCGTGACCTTGTCGGCCGATTGATTGGTGAACCACAACGCTTCACGGCCTTTGCGCTGATCGAAAATGATGGTGTGCGGACTGCCGCCGGACGGTGTCTTGTGCGCGATCATCCGGCCCGGCTGTCCATTGTTGAATGGAATTTCCAGCAGCGTGCCATTGCCGTTGCCGGTCATCCATACCGTGCCTTGCTCATCGACCACCAAACCATGCGGCCTGGTTCCGGCGGGCAGTTCCCATTCATCGAATTTTTGCGTGGCGGGATCGAAACGCGCGAGCCGGTTGCCGTGCATTACGGCGATATAGATCTTGCCGTCGAGCGCAACCGCCGGGTCGCGCGCGAATTTCGGTGTCGGCACCGGCCATTCGAAAATCTTGCCGGTGGGTTGCGATATGCCGGGGGAAACGGTGTAGTTGGAGCCGCCGGCGAATGCGATGATGGGCAGCATGAATAGCATCGACAGAATGGCTCGCATGATGCGCTCCTTTCGTGTGTGGGAGCGACTATTGTGCATGATGCAGACGGGATTTGCAGGTGTCGGGCAGCGGAGTTTCTGATAGGAGAGACGGTCGCTGGGCTTGCTTATAAAAAGGCAATGGGGACGCGCACTGAAGATAACCATCCTCGAATATCGCTCTGCTTTTTTAGGCCGCAAACAATATGTCCGTTTTGCTCGGCTCCCATTTCTATCCTCCCCGCGTCTCCCATGTCTATGGGATGGCGGCAAGAATATCGGGTGGTATAGTTGGTTATGATCAATAGTGCCACGGGGAAAAATATGCCGCAGGGCCGTAGGGCGCATCGCGATGCGCCGGATGGTTACCGCATCCCTGCGCCAAGCCCTCAAGCTTACCGACCAACTCGCAATCTGAAAAACAGGTTACGCGTGCTTGGTCGG